>NZ_JBHNMF010000418.1:0-2893 GCF_048562965.1 Thiolapillus sp.
GCGTTTGGATGCCTACTTTGCTTCCCCTCTGGCGCTATGCGCACGACGGGTAAGCAGTGCGGCCTCGCGGCTACTGGGGTCTACCAGCCTTCGCTTCGCTCTCCATGGCTGGCAGCGAATGATGCCAAACCGGATCCTCTATGGAAAAACCCACGAACCAACGAAACAGCAGGTTATAGTCCAATTGCTCCATTAACTGCCGTTCGCTGCGTATAGTGTAGAACACCATCAGCAATTGCGCACGCAATAGTTTCTCTGGGGGAATGGAGTCGCGCCCGGCTTCGGCATAAAGGGCATCAAAATCCTCATCCAATGCCAACAATGCCGTGTCAACAAGTTGGCGAATGGGACGCAGCGGATGATCTTTGGGCACCCGGTCTGCAGGACTGACCGTGCTGAATAACGTATCTTGATGAATATCGGGACCGCGCATGGCTCTTTCGCTTCTCGTTCAATTCTTGGCGATATTTTCTCAGATTTGGGTGTTTTCCAACAGCCTGTTAAAGGTCAAGAGCTGTATCGAAACCATATTTTGCTAACCACGCAGGACGTGCTTCTCCCGAGGAGACAAGTTTTCCATCTGCTATGGTAGCTATATGGACATGTCGGCTGGGTTGGCTATCGCTAGCATAGCAACCTGTATTGTCAAACAGCAGCGCCAAATCAACAGCTGATAGCATGGATTTTGCATTTTCGAAAGCGCGGGGAAAACGATCCGAGATAATGTGGTCCGGGATATCATGCCCTCCGTCGATAACTCGTTGGCTTACACGGGCAATCGATACCTCAGGTGTATCGATACCCATGAAGAACATAGCCGTAAAGTAACCGGAAGCTCTGGCATTATCAACCAATGCCTTCTTGTGCCCTTTGGTATCTGAGAATACTGTTTCCAGGCAGACTGATTCACGACGTATGAAATGTATTTTAATCTGTTCAGTAGCTTCAATGGTTGCTGCGCGTGCTTCATCTCTGGTTTTCGCTTGCCGGTCAAACATATCCAGTGCCACTTCGTCTGGGTCGATGCAGTTAAGACCCAATTGTAACAGGCGTTTTTCCCGGAAAGTGGATTTTCCACTGCCGTTTGGCCCTGCCAAGAGAATGAATATGGGCCTGTCGTTGGCAGCGGCGAGAAAGCGTACAATCATTCTTTCCCATCGGGCTCGGGCACAAATTTACGATCTACGATTCGTCCTGGCCGTCGAGTGCCGTCAGGTTGTATTTCGAATAACTTGCCTGAATGGCATGCATCACCTATATAACTAGGTTTTCCTGCAGATTGACGTTCCCTGATTATATCCATGCGTTCCTCAGAAGATTCACCTTCTACAATTGAGTGTAGCAGCGCCTTTCTGGTTGCAACTTCTACATCACTAGCCTTTTGTATGCTGACCAATCGCCCCATGACGGCACGTATGGCAGGAACATCCAGCGCATCGCTGTAAAGTAGGCTCATCAGTGTATTTCCTTCAACTTGATCAAAATGCAAGCGCTGTCCGATAGGTTTTTGCTCCAGATCGTTCCAATCTATGGCAATTCTCGCTATTGCCTCTATCCTAGCGCGATTTTTTGGCGAAGGCTCCATGGCGCCGTCACGCCAATGATAGATCATGGGCCGTGATACACGCAGTATGTGTGCAAGTTCTTTTACGGTGACACCAAGTGCCTGTTCAATGAGTTTTAGATTTTCAGGTATCGTTCTAGAATCGGGTGTATTCCAAATTAGTTCAAATGGAAACTTGGTTTCGCCAGAAAATGTTGCGGTTGGACTTAATCGGGGCGTCTCAACTATGGGCTGTATTCGATATGATTCCTTCCAAAGAAGCAGCCAGGGATTATTTCCGATATCCGAACTTGGTAAAGCAAATGATGGACCTAGAGACCGCCGCTTGCTTGGTGGTTCTGTCATTGCGCAGCTCATATTGCCTCCCATATTTTTTTCGCATGATCTGTGATGACGTTATCTTTAAAAAGAGTCGATACATCATCATGCATGTCTTTGAAAATTTTTCGAATATTTTCTGGGTTCAACGGCTCCACCGGAGAAACATCAATATTTCTGTCAGTATCGATGATAGCTGCTGATCTATTACCTTCCATGCTATCCATTAAAGGTGATTTTTCTAATGAAAACATTGCTAATTCAGGCGGCAGTTCGGGCTGACCGGAGCCGCGCACGTATCTGAGAACTATCTGACCTTTGTTCATGGGGTATATCGAAACGGATGTTGATAAAAAACCGTCTCGCTGTGCAAAATCAAGATTCACATCAAGCTTTGGGTTTACGAATTGTTCAGGGAATTCTCCCTCAGGCGGGATAACGAAATCGATATATCGCAAGCCAACCCGGTTTACGAATGTGCTAGGCACCGTCTCAGCAAATAGTTCAATGACGTGGTGCAGCTTGGAAAGAAAGTCATCGGAATCAATATAGCTGGTCGCATGCAATACCACGCCTGATTCCCAGAGAATGACGCCTGTTCGGTTGTCTGGTGAGGCGAATTCCCAGGTTTCTTCTTGTTGTGGCTCGACCACCATTTGCGATTGTGTAGCAATCAGACGAGCCCCCTGCTGCTTTCGTTGAAGGGGATACAAGGGTCGGAGCTTGCCGGCAAGAGCAGGTTGATATTCCTTGATATCCGCGATTTGTTCTGTGCGTACCTGTGCAAGCACATAGGCGAGTGGCGCTTTTCCCCATGCACCCAAGGGTTTAGTCATGGTTTACTCCTAGATTGCTGATGTCTGTATGCCTATTTTACACACTACGACACTTTAGGGCCTCGGAAAAAATAGATTACCCCAATTTTGTAATCGGATTGATTGTGACAAACCATGATTCCAGATCAGGTTTTCTGTCAAATCGTTTTTCCAATTCACGCATGGCCTGCTTACT
>NZ_JBHNMF010000419.1:0-2870 GCF_048562965.1 Thiolapillus sp.
CCCTGAAGACCCGCCAACCGACTTGATATCAACTGCCGTGTTATACAGGCCCAGCAACTGTTTGGGTACCGATGTGAACACCTTAGCACCCAGTACAACCACTACAGCGCCATAACGCAACTTCTGAAAAAGCTGCTCCAGCCACGTGATCTGCTCCATCCGCTTATCAGATGCGATATCCTTCAGCCACGAGCCAAGGTATTTAACCTCATGCTTCCCGGCTTTCTTCAGCAGCGCACCGTGAACGCGCTCATCCCCCAAAACCTTCCGAACAGAATCCACAGCGCCCGTGTGTGAGATGTAATGGATAACCCGGTTGAAGTGACTGAAGATCACAGACGCATCCAGCAGCACCGGGTATATGGCATGCGTCCGCTCATAGGCAGCAGAAGGCCTTACCAACATACCAGGGGTCTGGCCGCCGTTCATCAGAGCCTCTGTGGACTCAAAGCGAGACAGGACATCCGCACCAGCCGCATCCCTATCCATTACAAGGGGATAATACCCCCCGGTTACAGGGCCATGCGGGGTCTCGATACGCAACCCATCCACCGGTTGCAGATCACGCCCATAGACCTTCCGGGTGACTTCGCGCAAAGGCTGAAACAGCATCTGCATGTGCTTCCAGATTGCCGAAACATGCTTCCATTCCTGCTCACCCAGCAAACCCATGACTTCCTGTACTACCGGGTGCATGAGCGTAGCACTCTCACCTTCGGCCAGAAGACCATAGCCTTGCAGCAACTTTGTCAAATTCTCGTAGTTGCCGATATTCAGCACGAACCCAATCACCTGTGAACCCGTCATAGTCTCAGGGAGCGAGGATCCCTTGATCTTCGTCTTCAGCGTGTACGTGCCCTTGAGGAACTTATACCAGCTATGGTCTGCGTGCATACCCGCAATCAGGGGCTTGACCACCTTACGGAACAGCTTATCCCGCGCAACCCCAGCCATGCGCATCGGACCATAGACCGCGCGCTCAAGCACCGACTGCTTCGCATCATTGCCCACAATCCGCCGCACCAGCCAGGGCACCGTAGACAAAGAAGCCATGAACTCCTGAAACCAGTCCGCTCCCTTCCGCCGCTCCGGTATATCCGGCATGGGCGACGCAATCACTTCCTGAACAATGCTCTCCGCCACCTGGTCAAGACTGGCATTCTCCTCATTGAGCAGAATAGACTTTGCCGTTTTTGCAGAATGTATCAGCATGTCCGCTGTATCCCGCATTGCCAGAAAATCCCCCAGTGTCAGGTCTTTGTAGTTCTTCACACCCGACAGAACGGTGTTGGCAGGCGGCGCAATGCCATCCGCATCCCGCTCCTCCAGCCAGGCATTCAGCACCTTATCCGCGCCCTCTACCAGATCATCCTTCAGCAGGCCTGCACGGTTGAGGAGCACCGCAAGCCGGGGCCAGTAGCTGCCCCCTGCATTCATCACCTGTGCACGGTACTTTGCCCGGTTGTATTTCTTCAGGCGCTTTGCCGCAGACTGCACCTGTTTCGTGTACTTAGACACAAGCACGACCATCTGTCGCAGAATGGCGCGCTGCTTTGCAAGATCCGCCTTCTCCTTGCTCCCTTCCGCGGCATTGGCATACGCTTCCGCCGCACGCAACTCCAGCCGGTGCAGCTTCGCCACACTCAGGTCCCTGATGGGCATCGTCATGATCTTGCGAATCGCCGCGGCTTTCAGGAAACTGGCATTCAGCAGGTCATCCCTGTTTCGAGACAACCGACGTGCTTCCGAAAGAAGCGCCTTTGCAACCTCCGGCGTGCGCACCAGCTCCATGGCCTTGAGCTTAATCTCCTCATTTGTCATGACCTCAGCTTCGGTGATCATGCCTTTGCGCATGAGATCCTTATAATGCCCCTTAGGTGATTTAGCATTGATCAGCCGGTCGTACAACGAAGCCGTGCCCCCTTCTCCCCCAATCAGATCATACAGATCATCGACCGTCATTCCGTCAGGTGAGTACACCATGTGCAAGGGATGTTCTTTCGAACGTGGCGGGATGTTGAGTGAAACCTTCTGATCACGCAACCGCAGCAGCAGCTGATAACCCGTGTCCGCTTCTACAGCAGACTGTACCTGCTCCCTGGCTTCTGAAGCGACCACCTGTAGCGCCTTCCTGCGTTCCTTGTGCAGCCACTTCTGGATCCTGCCAACCAGCGTAGAGGACCCTCTGGGTGCTCTGGATTTGCGCGAAATCACTTGTGTTGCCAGTGTGTCGTACCCCAGCTCCTTGTACATCACCTCAATATCATTCGACAGGCCCAGCATCTCACCAAACATAGCGTCCAGTGCCGGGTCATTGTTCACCTTCAGGAACTCTGTGCCCGCGTAAACCTGCTGAAGCCACTCCCGGGCAATGCTGTAGCTATCTCCCAGCAGTGCCGGGGCTTTGGCAGCATTGCCAAGGTACCGCTCAAACCCCGTAGCAAACCCTTCCTGCACATCCCGGTACGCCTTAGAAGCTTTGTCCTGACCGGTCAGCACAGCCTCGATGGCTTCCGGGGTCTGCCCCGTTGCCTTCGCAAAGGCCTCACCCAGATGCGATAACGTACCCATGCCGCTCTCAACATCGAACATGAAATGCGAGTATTCATGGAGAAACGTGCTCAGGTCCTGCGCCTCACCCAGAACCACACCCTCACCGGTATACATGCCCTTCACACCGTCAGGGAGCTGTTTGGCCCAGTCGCCCGATAAGGCCACTTGCAGCTTATTGAGGACCTCTACCGGGTTCTCCCCCGTCAGCAGCGCAACCCGTGACAGCCACGGCTTCAGAAACCGGGTCATCGTGTTCGCCAAACGCTTCGTAACACGCCCCGTGCCTGCCAGCTCCTGCGAGAACTGCTCAATGTGCG
>NZ_JBHNMF010000420.1:0-2862 GCF_048562965.1 Thiolapillus sp.
GCACCGGATTTCTCATCGTCTTTTTTCGGTTTTTCAATTGAATTTCAATGACTTGGCATTTATAGACGGGAACTAAATAGATATTATTAACCCGGCACCATTCATTATGGGTGTCAGGCTAATCTCTGCTGATCATTTCCCGGGCATGGGCCAGGGTCTGTTCGGTAATCTCGACGCCACCCAGCATGCGCGCAACCTCTTCAACCCGCTGTTCCTGGTCCAGAGGGACGATTTGTGTTTCAGTGGTCTTGCCGTCAGTGCTTTTGCTGACGCGCAGGTGCTGCTGCGCCTGTGAGGCTACCTGGGGCAGGTGGGTTACGCACAGAACCTGATTGCCTGCACCTAGGCGCTGTAACAGACGGCCCACGGTTTCGGCTACGGCGCCGCCAATGCCCACGTCCACTTCGTCGAAGATCAGGGTGGGAATGCGGCTGCAGTTGGCGGTTGCCACCTGTATGGCCAGGCTGATGCGTGACAGCTCGCCACCCGAAGCCACTTTGGCAAGTGGCGCGAGGGGCTGACCGGGATTGGTGCTTACCATGAAGGTGATCTGATCGGCGCCGTTGGCAGAAAACTGCTCTTCTGGCAGCGGCTGCATCAGCACCGAGAATTTGCCGCCTTTCATGCCCAGTTCCTGCATGCTTCCGGTGATGGCCTTCTCCAGCCTGGCGGCGGCACTGGCGCGGCTTGCCGAGAGTTTTTCCGCGGCGCCCAGTGAAGCCTGTTTCAGATCCCGGGCTTCCTGTTCCAGCTGGGCCAGGGTGATGTCGGCATTGTTCAGGGCATCCTGTTCGCTCTGGAGTTTTTCCAGCAGTTCGGGCAGTTCTTCGCCGCAGATGCGGTGCTTGCGCGCCAGTTCGTGGATGACGCCGAGACGCTGGTCGATCTCCTCCAGCATCTGCGGATTGGCCTCGATCTGGCTGGCATAGTCCTGCAGCAGGCTGAGGGCTTCTTCGACCTGGATTCTTGCGCTGTCCAGCAGCTCGGCCGCAGGCAGCAGTTGCCCGTCCAGGCCGCTCAGCCTTTCCAGCAGTACACAGGCGCGGGCGAGTCCGGCCTGGCTGCCATGCTCGTCATCGAACAGCTGTCCGATCAGCGTGGCGAGATCCTCGCCGAGCTGTTCCGCGTTGGCCAGCTGGCGCTGTTTTGCCGTGAGCTTGTCCAGTTCCCCCGGCTGCAGCTGCAGCTGTTCGAGTTCACCGATCTGGAACTGCAGGAAATCCAGCCGCTGTGCCCTGTCCAGAGACTGGCGCTGCAGTTCCTGCAGCTGTTGTTCCTTGAGGCGGTAGCTCCGGTAGGCCTCGCGCATCCGCAACACCAGCTGCCGGTGGCCGGCATAAGCGTCGAGCAGGCTGCGCTGGGCGTTGGATTTCATCATCAGCTGGTGCTCGTGCTGGCCATGAAGGCTGACCAGCCGGTTGCCCAGCTCGACCAGCAGGGAGGCAGGCACGGGACGGTTGTTGACAAAGGCCCGTGAACGCCCGTGGCGAACCAGCAGGCGGCGAATGATGCATTCATCCTCGCTGTCCAGGGCATTTTCCTGCAGCCACTGTTTCGCTTCCGGCGCATCTTCCAGGTCGAACTCGGCATTGATCTCGGCCTGATCCCGACCGCTGCGGATCATGCCCTTGTCCACCTTGTTGCCCAGTACCAGTCCCAGGGCATCGATGAGAATGGATTTTCCCGCGCCGGTTTCACCTGTCAGAGCGGTCATGCCGGATGCCAGTTCCAGGGACAGCTCGCGCACGATCACCAGATCCCTGACCTGAATGTGCTGCAGCATCAGGCGTGTCCCCCCCAGCCCAGCTTGGCGCGCAGCAAATCGAAATGGTCGTGATTCACCGGGTGGAACAGGCGTATGGGTTTGGGATACTTGCGCACTACCAGCCTGTCGCCTTCGTTCAGTGTCAGGCTGGACTGGCCATCGCAGGTGATGCGCACATGGTTGAAATCGGTGCGACCGCTGGTTTCTATGCAGATCTCGCTGTCGCCGTGGACCACGATGGGGCGGTTGCTTAGGCGGTGCGGACAGATGGGCACCAGTGCGATGGCATCCAGACTGGGTTCGAGCAACGGTCCGCCGCCGGACAGGGCATAGGCGGTGGAGCCGGTCGGTGTGGAGATGATGATGCCGTCCGAACGCTGGGAATCCACGAACTGGCCGTTGATGCGGGTCTCGAATTCGATCATGCGGGCTGTGTTCCACTTGTGCAACACCACGTCGTTCAGGGCAAGCTGGCGCTGCTCCTCACCGATGCGTGCCTCAAGCAGAAAACGCCGGTCTTCGATATAGTCGCCCTGCAGGATGGCGGTGAGCGCCTCGAGCATGCGCTCGGGTGAAATGTCCACCAGAAAACCCAGTCGCCCCAGATTGATGCCCACCAGCGGCGTGTTTTCTTCCGCCATTTCCCGGGCCGCATTCAGAAAGGTGCCGTCGCCGCCGACAACGATGGTCAGGTCACAGACCCGGGCCAGTTCGGCCTTGGACGGCAGATAGTCCTTCTGATCCAGCGCAAGCGCCGCGCTCCTTGCAAGCGAGACATTCAGCCCCATGTCTGCAAGGAAGCGGCGCAGCTTGTCCAGGACAGGAGCCAGGCTGCTGTCGCCCGGTTTGGCAATCAGGCCAATGTGCTGAAATCTTGTTTGGAAATCGGACAAGGTTGTGTGAATGCAAAAACCCAAGAATGTAGCACAAGATAACATTCATCAGAAAAAATGAAAGGGGCAGGGCGGTTGGCGATATAATTACAACTTGGTAAACCACCGCCTGTGGCGGTGAGACACGAAAAGGCTCTGCCGTACCGGCGTGCGAAGTAAGAAAATGGCCTCCTTTGAACCGGCAAGTTCTATAGGAGGCCATTA
>NZ_JBHNMF010000421.1:0-2856 GCF_048562965.1 Thiolapillus sp.
CGTGAGCATGCACGAAAGCGGGGCCAGAACGCTATCGGAGTTCTCTACCACGATACAGGACCTGGCGATCAGGGAAGCGATCAGGCAATACACGGTAGACGGCTCGATGGGCCATCTCCTCGATGCCGAAGAGGACGGACTGTCGTTCAGCGACTTTACGACGTTCGAGATCGAGGAGCTGATGGATCTGGGCGAAAAATACGCGCTTCCGGTCCTGCTTTACCTGTTCCGTCGCATAGAGCGGAGCCTGAAGGGTCAGCCGGCCGTGATCGTGCTGGATGAGGCCTGGCTGATGCTGGGGCACCCGGCATTCCGCGCCAAGATCAGAGAATGGCTCAAGGTCATGCGTAAGGCGAACTGTTCTGTGGTTCTGGCCACGCAGAGCCTGACCGATGCCGCCAACTCCGGCATCCTGGATGTCATTGTCGAATCGACGGCAACGAAGATTTTCCTCCCCAACGTATTCGCACGCGACGAAGACACGGCGGCACTCTATCGCCGTATGGGCCTCAACACCCGGCAGATCGACATTCTGGCGACCGCCATACCCAAGCGACAGTATTACTACGTCTCCGAGAAGGGACGCCGGCTCTTCGAGCTGGCACTTGGCCCGCTCGCGCTGTCGTTCGTCGGCGTATCCGATAAGGAGGCCGTTGCGGTCATCAAGCAGCACGAAACCAAGTATGGCGACGGCTGGGTAGAAAAATGGCTTAAGAGTCGCGGACTCACCTTGAATCAGTATTTGGAGGCAGCATGAGCGTTGCAGACACATTGAAAGGGCGGGTGTTCAAGAAACCAGCAGTCCCGAGGAAGACGGAAGAGCCCATTGACGGCGACCGTCGGGCTGGGGAGACGGAGAATCCGTATCTCGCCGCCAGAAGGACGTGGAACGATCATGTGGGCTCACAGGTCGCATCCCGCCGCATGTGGCAGATTGCCGCATTGATGGCGTTCATGGTGGTGCTGGCGGCGATTGGCGGGATCATCCAGATCGGCAGCCAATCGAAGTTCATTCCCTACGTCGTGGAAGTGGACAAGCTGGGGCAGCACGTAGCCGCTGGCGCTGTCCAGTCAGCGAGCAAGGCAGACCCGAGAGTGATCAAGGCCAGCGTCGCGGAGTTCATCAGTGACGCCCGCCTGGTCACACCGGATGTGGCGGTGCAAAGGGCCGCCGTCTTCCGTTTGTACGCCAGGTTGGGGCCCAACGATCCGGCCACTCAGAAAATGAATGAGTGGCTGAACGGTGATGAAGAGAAGACGCCGTTCCAGCGGGCCACGAAAGAGATGGTGAACATCGACATCACTTCGATACTTCCGCAATCGCCTGACACCTGGCAAGTCGATTGGACGGAAACGACGAGGGACCGGCAGGGCATCGTGAAGACCCGGCAAAACATGCGCGCCCTGGTCACGGTGTACATCGCCACATTGAATCAGCAATCAGAAGAAGATATGCGCAGGAATCCTCTGGGGATCTTCGTGCGCGACTTCTCCTGGTCAAATCTTCTGTAATCCGAAGAGACCATCCACCATGCGTAAAAAATATATTGCATTGATTATGGGTGCCGCCCTGGTGGTACCCTCTCTTGGCCTGGCCGCTGGCTCGACAACGGACATGGCCGAGAAGTATTTCTCGAAGAACAACCCGAAACTGACCGCGCAGGAAAAGGCCGCGATTGCGATAGCAAAGCGGTGGGCTGCCGGCACACCGACCGGCATGAAGCCGGTAGCGGGTGCGAACGGATCGGTACGTTTCCTGTTCGGTGCGCAGCAACCGAGCATCGTGTGCGCTGTGCTTCAGGTCTGTGATGTCGCGCTTCAGCCTGGCGAGCAGGTGAACTCCATTCACCTGGGCGATACCGCCCGCTGGACGGTGGAACCGGCGATCACCGGCAGCGGTCCCACGGAGACGCTGCACCTGATCATCAAGCCCATGGACGTCGGTCTGGAAACGTCGCTCATCGTGACGACGGACCGGCGCACCTATCACATGCGGCTGAAGTCACATCGGACGCAGTACATGCCGCAGGTTGCATTCACGTATCCGGAAGATGCGCTGGCGAAGTGGGACACACTCCACAAGCGCGAGGTACAGAAACGGGAACGGGAGAGCAACACCCTCCCGCAAACCGGCGAATACCTGGGCAATCTGGATTTTGCATACGATGTTGACGGCGATGCACCGTGGAAGCCGGTGCGTGTGTACAGTGACGGCAAGAAAACGATTATCCAGATGCCCAGGGTCATGTCGCAGACCGAAGCGCCGAGTTTGCTGGTGCTGCGCAAAAAGGGAGGCTGGTTCGCAGACGATGATGTGACGCTGGTCAATTACCGGGTCCAGGGAGATCGCTTCATCGTGGATATGGTGTTCGAAAAAGCGATTCTGGTGTCGGGCGTGGGTAGCTCGCAGGACCGTATCACGGTATCCCGGAGGCATGAATCATGAGACAGGTTTTCATCGTCGTGCTGGCGCTGGTGATGAGCGGCTGCACCACCATGAGCAAATACGGCAGCTTCCTGCCGGAAGACCAGAAAGTCGTTGAAGCGAAGATCGCCGATGACGCTGTGAAACAGCTCATAAAACTGTACCCACCTGCAAAGAGCCGCTTCAACATGAAACACGCCGCAAAAGGGGTATTCGGCATCACGCTGGTCCGGAAGCTCCGGGAAGCAGGGTACGCGGTAGAGGAGTTCGCGCAGCGCGAAACCGCTGTGACCGCACGAGATGGCCTCTCACTGGGTTACATCCTCGATGTCGCCGGCGCGCCGGACTTTTACCGATTGACCCTGATGGTCGGTAATCAATCGATCAGCCGGCCGTACATAAAACAGGGCACTGAAGTATTGCCGGCCGGT
>NZ_JBHNMF010000422.1:0-2844 GCF_048562965.1 Thiolapillus sp.
TAATTCAGTTGTGGGGACAACTCAGTTTCGGGTTGTAACATGGGCCGTATCAGTCGTGACAGGCTGAGCCTATCACTCATGACCACGTCCTAAGGACGTGGGTTTCTACGCTAAACTAAAAGGCAGTTCTTCCGCTTATCTGTCGATGGCCGCACATATCGCATTGCATCACCACGAACACTTCGACGGCAAGGGTTATCCGCATGGCCTCAAAGGCGAGGAGATACCCCTGGAAGCGCGCATAGTAGCGGTTGCGGATACGCTGGATGCCCTGATGACGGTCCGTCCCTACAAAGAGGCCTGGCCCCGTGAAAAGGCACTCGCCTATCTGAAAGAACACTCCGGTACACATTTTGATCCTGACTGCATCATGGCGCTGTTCGAGCGCGAAGAACAGGTGTGCAGGATTTATGAAGAGTTGCCGGACAAGTATCTGTAAGACAGCCATATTTGCCGGGTATTTCGGCCTGTCTGGCCGGGTCTTTACCTTTTTCCACACCAGCAGATGTTGACCTGCATCTGATTTCCCAAAGTTTTTCTGTACCCAAACCACGGTTTGTGCAATAAGCTTATCTGTGACAGGCCGGTGCGGTCCGCGTGCAGGAGGCGTCAACAGAGTTTGGCTTTTCTCAACAATTGTCAGCACGGGGTCGCGTGCCATGTCATGCATGTATTGACAGACGCACAGAGGGCGCCATTGATTTTCCATGCAAAAATGTGCATCCAACCTAATGACAGGAGATTTACCATGCTCACCCAACAACTTTCCGCAAAACAGGATTTGACTGCCGACTACAACTGGGTCTACGACAACCTTGTTTGTGAGTATGATCCGGCAAACCGCGTCATGCAGTTCAATATGAACACCCATCCCCATCCGAGTTTCACCCCGGCACTGATGCACGATATCAGCAGCTTTCAGAAATCTGTCATGGAGATTTGTGAAACGCACAAATCGGAAGGGGTCGCTTCGCCGTTCGATTTTCTGGTTCTGGGTTCTGCCGTGCCTGGCGTGTACAGCCTGGGGGGAGATCTTGGCTTTTTTCTGAAATGCATTCGTGGAGACAACAGGGAGGAGTTGGAGGCCTATGCGTTACTTTGTATAGATGTCCTGTATGACAATTACCGGAATCTGAATCAGAGCCTGCGCACAGTGGCACTGATCGAAGGTGATGCGCTGGGTGCGGCATTTGAAGCTGCCTTGTCCTGTGATGTCATCATTGCAGAGAAAGGCGTGAAGATCGGCTTTCCCGAAGTGGTGTTCAATATGTTTCCCGGCATGGGCGCCTACTCCTTTCTTTCCCGGCGTATTGCTCCTGCACAGGTTGAACGCATGATCAATACAGGAAAGATCTTCACTTCAGAAGAGCTGTATGACCTTGGGGTAATAGACATACTTGCTGAACCGGGTGAGACCAAAGCTGCTCTGCGCCAGTTCGTCAGGAAGCACAGCCGTTCGGCCATGACCCGTGATGCGGTGCTGGCCATGAGAAATGAGGTATTTCCCCTGACCCATGACGAGCTGAAACGCATCGTGCTGCTGTGGGTGGATTCGGCGATGGCCTTGCCGGAGCGTGATCTGAAGATGATGAAGCGTCTGGTAAAAGCCCAGGCCAAGAAAATGGCGGCAGCTTGAGTTGTGCAATGGCTCTGTGTAATCCGCCAAAGGCAGCACAGAGCCGGAATCAGGTTTTGTCCGGGAACCGGTAGACCGTGGAAGTGGAATCGATACTGGATTCCTGAAGGAATGCCTGCACTTTGTTTTTCTGGTTCTTGACAGCCTCGATCATCGCAGCGCCTTGCCTGTGCAGTTCCGGGTTTTCAGCCCTGGACAGCTGTTCACATTCGGCAAACAGGGCGAGGGCACCGATACCGCCGGCTGATCCCTGCAGGGCATGAGCCGCATCACGTATTGCATCCATGTCTTTTTGCATCAGGCCCTGCTCCATTTCGCTGATGGATTGCTCTGCATCGACAAAGAAGTGTTTCATCAGTTCCGGGAAGAAGTTTGCATCGCTTTCGATGGCCATCAGCGCCCGAACTGTTTCCATGTCCATGACGGGTGGCGCATCTGCGGGTATGGCCAGTGTCTCAACATTGTTTTCCGGTATTTCGATGTCAGGGCCAGCCAGGCCGGTGCCTGTGGTCAAAGTATCGATGAACTGCAGCAATCTGTTCTTGTCAACCGGTTTCAGCAGGAAGGCATCCGCACCGGTTTCTTCGGCTTCCTCCCGCGCATCTTCACTGGCGTTGGCGGACAGCATGATGAAGGGCAAATGGTCGACGGTCCCATATTCTGAATAGCGATAGGCCTTGATGGTTTCCGGACCGCTCATGACCGGCATCTGCATGTCGATGACTACCGCATCAAATTCCTCCTCGAACAGCAGATCAAGCGCGCTTTCACCATCAAACGCCTGAACCACGGCATGCCCGGCTTTCTGCAAAATGGTGGAAGTCACCATTTGTACTGTCTTGTTGTCATCCACCACGAGAATACGATAGTGGTTTTCCGGCAATCTGTCGGCTGCGGAGACGGCGGGGGCTGTATCGTCACCAGCGTATTCACCGCTGCCCAGTACGCGATGGAGGGCTTGGAAAAATGGTAAGCGCCCAAGAATCCACACCTGTTTTCCCGACCTGACCCCGTGCAGACTTTCTCCTGAAATTTCACGACACAGGAGAAATCGATGGACATGTCTGATGCCACCGAAGGCGCGTCATTCTGGCAGTTACACATTGCGGCCTGGCAACAATCTGGCCTGACGCAGAAAGCCTACTGCGAACACCAGGAGCTGCGGTATAGTACCTTCGGCTACTGGGTCCGCAAGCTACGCCGGGCCG
>NZ_JBHNMF010000423.1:0-2842 GCF_048562965.1 Thiolapillus sp.
CAGCGGAGATGGCACATTCGACCATCTCTTGCTGTTCTGGAGGTACATCAAGGGCTGGAAAGAACATTAGAGTGTTTACCAGTAGTAGGTAGGGCCGGCGAGCGTGTCTTCGATAAACACCTCAGACCACCGCACGGTCTTTGTGCAATAGGGTGGATCAGATCTGTCCTCATTGATGTTGCATCGACGCCCACGGACGTAGCTTTCCGGAACGGTGTCATACCGGATGCAGCTATCCCCGCTCCAATCCCACTGAACACATTCACGGTGCAAAGGAATATAGGCAGCGATACCCCAATCGAAGCTCATATGGCTGCCAGACCCTTTTGACGGGTTTACTGCGCACGATCCGAAATTCGGAAGAGGCGGCTTACGATCCCTGATGCGGTCGATCATCGCTGAGTAAGCAGCGCCGCACCCGGACGGGAATCCGCCTGGAAGGCATAACCAAATCGCGCACTCATCCTGTGAAGCGGCGCTCGCCATGTTGCCCGCGACACTAAACAGAATTGCCGCAGTAATTCCCAATACGCCTTTCATCTATTTCTCCTTGACATTGCTTATGTGGATTTACTGTTGTTGTCGCGGTTTACGAATGCCGCAACCTCAGACTCTGCATCAACCCGGTTCGAATCAACAGAGGCAAGGCTATTGTCCTCAGTACCTGACGAGTCGGCCCCCATTCCCCTGATCGCATCCGCAATGCGACCACCTGTTGTATCCGCTATTCGCTCCTTGGCGGAATCGACAACGGAGCCGAGTTTTGTTTTTGCCACATCTACGGTGCCTTTGGCTAAATTCGCCGCGGCGTCTGCACCTACTCTTGCCGCCGTCATACCAGCGGATGCGATGACACCGCCACTGCTGGCGTTAAACCCCGTAGTATTGCCTTGCGCACCTTCACCACTCTTTTCGCTTTTACTCTCCCCTTCTGGCCCTCCTGGACTGTCTCCTCTATCTCTTTCACTCGAATCATGGGCACTCGACGCTGACTGTGCCAACCTGGAAGATTCTGTATTACTAGAAACCGAATTGGCGAAGCCTGCGGCTTTTGCGAATGGCGTTTCTCCGGTTCCAGGCATTCCGCCGCCACCCGGCCCTCCGTCTGTGTCACCGCCGTCACTACCGCTAAACGCATTTGCCAATACATCACTGCCGGCTGCAACATTGGCATTAGCCTGAGAAAATGCAGCCATAAGCGCCGACACACCTCCAGCGCCTTGTGTGGTACCAGAAGCCGCCATTGCCCCGGCCATTGTCGCAGCGGCTGTCGCAACACCAGTAGCGCCGATAGCAGCCCCAGCCCCAAACTGTCCAATCCCCATACCACCGACACCCGCGCCGGTAATAATGCCTGCGATAAGTTGAGGAACCTTATTGACAAGCATTAGTAGAATGACAGCCACGATCAGCATTACACCTAATTCCGATAACGGTGTGTCGGCACTCATGTTGCTGTAATAATCATCAACGAATGTTTTCCCAATGCCGACGAGAAGGACCATAGTTAAAAGCTGCGAAGCCACCCCTAGTACAGTTTTGTAATAATTGATAGCAATGTCATGAGTCCATCTTCCCCCTCCAAAACCAAGGAAGAAAACTCCGCCATAAGCCAATATCCAACCCGCCGCCAATAGCAAAAGCATGTTGACGCCAATTAGCGCCAAGATAACCAAAATTATTGCCGCCATGATGACCCCAGCCAGACTTGTCGCGGGAGACATCAATGACATATTCTCTATCACTTTATCGAAAACAGCGAATCCCACATCTACAATCCCCGATGGCGTCAGACTAGGCCCTAAGCCCGTTGCTGTACCAGCTATCTGTCGAAGCGAATCCATGATGTCCGTAGCAAAGTTAGGCCCATTTATCAGTAGCCACCAAAAGAACCCCGTAAATATGGTGAATCTCACGAGTTCTGCGAAGAACTCGCCAATATCCGCTTTGCGCAATGCCATCATTCCGAAGGTGATCACCATTGAAATAAGCACCAACACCCAAAACAGCCATGTTGCGCGACCTGTGATATAGCCTGCCCATCCACTCGCCGCTGCTGAGTATCTTGCTAATACAGTATCCAGAAGATTGCTATTGTCGATTGCAGCATTCGCATCAACAGCGATACCTAGCAATACGCATAACAATATAATTCCAGCAACTTTTTTCATGGGCTACCACCTCACCATTGCATATTGGTGCTTTTCTTGTCTTCTGCCGGTCTCGCAGCCGCACAGGCCGCAACTAGCGCATCAGCGCCTTCTACGCCTTTAACCTCCTCCGGCATCTCGTTAGTGCAATGGATAGGGTCGATAACAATGCGCTGTACGGACTGTTTCTTCGGCGAGTAAAACGCGAAAGATGGGGTGGAGGTCCTAAGAAAGCAGGCGCTTCCCAGGCCTTGGCTTACATCTTTCCCATATTCTTTTTCCACATGTTCAATGCTGGCCTTAGCACATGTTTCCTCATTAACCGGCTTTACCCATGCCGTTTCTTTCTTATTGTTCTGAACTTCAGAACAACCGGCGATTAGTAGAATAAGTGCTAAATAGCTAACCCATATACTTAATGTTTTCATGCTTCACTCCTCACCATGTCCGGCCGGTGCTTGCTCTATAGTTTCTTCTCAGGAATTGTGAGTCCGCCGCTTCTTGCTGGGCCTCTTTCGCCATGTCCGCCTGCATTTTCGTCGTCACCGCATTCTGCTGCGCGATCAACAGCCCCCGAATATGTAATAGCTGGTTGGCCTGCTGACTGGCGAGCTGGTTGGCGTAACCAATGGCCTCCATCTGGCCCACTGCCCCGGTGGCCGCAGACTGGAGTCGCTCCAGCTGCCTGGCAT
>NZ_JBHNMF010000424.1:0-2838 GCF_048562965.1 Thiolapillus sp.
GTCGTGGACCCGGCCCAGTACAAGGACTACATCCTGGTGACGCTGTTCCTGAAATACATCTCCGACACCTGGCAGGATCACTACAAAGGCTACAAAAAACAATACGGCGACGACGAGGAGCGTATCCACCGCAAGCTGACCCGCGAGCGTTTCGTGCTGCCGAAGGGCGCCAGCTTCTACGATCTCTACGAACAACGTAACGAACCCAATATCGGTGAGCTGATCAACATCGCCCTGGATGCCATCGAAGAAGCCAACAAATCCAAACTCGAAGGCGTGTTCCGCAACATCGATTTCAACTCCGAGGCCAACCTGGGCCGCACCAAGGATCGCAACCATCGCCTGAAACATCTGCTGGAAGACTTCAACAAGCCCCAGCTGAATATGCGCCCCAGCCGCGTCTCGGAAGACGTGATCGGCAACACCTATATCTACCTCATCGAACGCTTCGCCTCCGACGCGGGCAAGAAGGCCGGCGAGTTCTACACCCCCCACAAGGTCTCGGAACTGCTGGCCAAACTGGCCCAGCCCAAAGAAGGTGACCGCATCTGCGACCCCGCCTGTGGCTCCGGCGGCCTGCTCGTCGAGGCGGCCCGTGAGATCGACGGCCGCGACTTCGCCCTGTTCGGCATGGAAGTCAACGGCAGCACTTGGGCGCTGGCGCGCATGAACATGTTTCTGCACGGCATGGACGGCGCCCGCATCGAATGGTGCAACACCCTCACCAGTCCTGCGCTGGTGGAAAAGACCGCCTGATGAAATTCAACGTGGTGGTGGCCAACCCGCCCTTCTCGCTGGACAAATGGGGCCAGGACGAGGCCGAGAACGACCGTTTCAACCGCTTCTGGCGCGGCATCCCGCCCAAGAGCAAGGGCGACTACGCCTTCATCAGCCACATGATCGAGGCGGCGCTGGAGAAGGAAGGCCGTGTCGCCGTGGTCGCGCCCCACGGCGTGCTGTTCCGTGGCGGCGCCGAAGGCCGCATCCGCCGCCGGCTCATCGAGGACAACCTGCTGGACGCCGTCATCGGCCTGCCCGCCAACCTGTTCCCCACCACCGGCATCCCGGTGGCCATTCTGGTGTTCGACCGCTCACGGGAAAAAGGCGGCACCAATGAGAAACGGCGCGACGTGGTCTTCATCGACGCCAGCCGCGAATACGAATCCGGCAAGAACCAGAACACCCTGGCCGAAGGCCATATCGAGAAAATCGTCGCCACCTACGAAGCCCGCAAGGACGTGGACAAATACGCCCACGTTGCCAGTTTCGAGGAGATCCAGGAAAACGACTTCAACCTCAACATCCCGCGCTACGTGGACACCTTCGAGGAAGAGGAAGAAATCGACATCGACGCCGTGCAACGGGAAATCGACCAGCTGGAAAAGGAACTGGCCGAGGTGCGGGCAAAGATGGCGCAAAAGCTGGCGGAGATCGAACGATGAGCCGGGAAGACGAAGACATCGTCTCACAACGGGGCGAAATCCTGTTCTATCAGGCCGAGGACGGCTCAACCCGCCTTGAATGCCGTTTCGAGGATGAGACCATCTGGCTGAGCCAGGCCATGCTCTGCGAGCTATACCAGAAATCCAAGGCCACCATCAGCGAACACCTGAAAAACATATTTCAGGACAATGAGTTACAAGAAGATTCAGTTGTTCGGTTTTTCCGAACAACTGCCGCCGACGGCAAGGAATACAACGTAAAGCACTTCAATCTCGACGCCATCCTGGCCGTGGGCTACCGGGTGCGCAGCCAGCGGGGCACCCAGTTCCGACGCTGGGCCACCGAGCGGCTGCGGGAGTACTTGGTCAAGGGCTTCACCATGGACGACGAGCGACTGAAGAACCCACCCGTGGCCGGCTCAGGCGTGCCCGACTATTTCGACGAGATGCTGGAACGCATTCGCGACATCCGCGCCAGCGAGCGGCGCATGTACCTGCGGGTGAAGGAAATCTTCGCCATGGCAGGCGACTACGACCCCTCCTGGCCAGAGACCACCAAATTCTTCCGCGTCATTCAGAACAAACTGCATTACGCCGCCACGGGCATGACCGCCGCCGAACTCATCCAGCGCCGCGCCAATCACGAACTGCCCAACATGGGCCTGACCTCCTGGAAAGGCAATGAAGTCCGCAAAACCGATGTCACCATCGCCAAGAACTATCTTGACGAGCCGGAAATCGACGAACTCAACCGCATCGTAGTCATGTGGCTCGACTTCGCCGAAGACCAGGCCCGCCGCCGCAAGCAGATCTTCATGCAGGACTGGGAGCAGAAGCTCGACGAGTTCCTAGCCTTCAATGAGCGCAGGGTATTGTCCAATGCCGGAAGTGTCAGCAAGAAAGCGGCGGACGAGCGCGCCCGAAAGGAATATGAGCAATTCGCGGAACGCCGAAGGAAACACAAAGAAGCCATTGGCGAAACGGAGGCTATCAAGGTGCTGGAGGATGCTGCGAAGCATTTAGAAATGAAGAGGCCGGAGGATAAGGAGTGAGTTGGCACAAGGTGAAGTTGAAAACGCTGCTGTCTCAGCCTGTGCAAAATGGATACTCGCCAGTTTGCCCTGAAGAACCAAACGGGAAATGGATTCTCGGGCTTGGAGCGTTGAGTGATTTTGGTTTGGATACAACCCAAATCAAACCCGCGCCAGTAGATGACAGCAAGGTAGATAACTTCTTGCTGCGCCCAGGGGACTTTCTTGTGAGCAGGTCAAATACCCGGGACAAAGTTGGGCGTTCAGCTCTGTTTAAGGGAGAAATAAAAAACTGCTCATACCCGGATTTGATGATGCGGTTTCGTATAAATGAAACCACAATATATCCTGAGTTCCTTGAAATG
>NZ_JBHNMF010000425.1:0-2821 GCF_048562965.1 Thiolapillus sp.
GTTTTTCAAGTTTTTTGCAATTAATTTGCGGGGTTGCTGGGTTTGTGTTGATTGGTTCATGATTCGCAGTATCGCATGCAATGAGCTAGATTGTAAGCATTTCTGCTATTTATTTGCTGGGTTACTGGGATATTGGGATATTGGCAGTTAGTGTTACTGTTGATATAGAATATATAAAGCTCCAGCATTTTTTTTTTTTTTTTTTTTCTAGGCTAATTTTTTTTTTTGGTTTGGACCGCCAAAATCGCGCGCAACACTCACGCCCACACGCCCCACGCATTAACGCGCCACGATCGCGTGTTCTCTGCAACCCTGCGCATTACGCGCACATCTGCAACCCTGCGCATTACGCGCACATCTGCAACCCAGCGCCTCACGCCTGCCCCGGTCGCCCTGCGCGCCTCATGCCCTCATGCCTCGGTCACTGGCACACTCACCCGGTCACCCGGTCACCCAGCATCTCAGCCCTGCGCCTGGGATTACCGCGTCGCTACGTGCATCTGGCAGCACTCAGCTATTGCGAGTTGGGTTTAACAGCACTCTCGCACACGGCAATCCTGCGCATTTGTGCCGGTTCGCTCTGTTTCCGCGTTATTGCGTGTACTCGGTCATTGTGCAGGTTTTCAGCTGCCGGGGTATCAAGGCCCCCGCGTCCCCCTTTCGCCCCCGCGCCCGTGGGGTAGGCCGTGATGACCCAGACTCACTTTTTGAAAACAGAGACCACACAGTCACTAGGGTTATTGTGTTGCTACGTAAGCTGAAACGCTTTATACTGCGAGTATGACTGCGGAATATGACAAAGATGAAGTTGTTCAGGCTTACCTGCAAACGCGCACGATTCGGGGCACGTCGAAGAAGACGGGTATTGAGACCAAAGCGCTGCTGCACATCCTGGAAGAGCTTGCGGAAGAGATTGCGTACCATCAGGAGCGCGAGTACCGGGAGCAGGAGATGGACGCGGCGTGGATCAAACGACGGGCCCGCGAGCTGATTGAGCTGGATCCCAGGGATTTCATTGATGAGGACGGTAAGCTGCTGCCCCCGGCGCAATGGCCGGATACGGCGGAGCTGCTGGACTTTGACATAGGCCCCAACGGTATCCGGGTAAAGTGCCCCGGTAAGAGCGCGATTCTGCAAATGGCGGGCAATCACGTAGACATTGGTGCATTCCGCGAGAAGCTGGAAGTCTCGTCCAGCGATATTGTACGGGAAACGCTGCTGAAGGCGCATCAGGATGTCAGCGACAGCGAATGAAGACGCAGAGCTTGCTCAGCTCTGTCTGGAAACGCGCAATGATCCGCTGAAGTGGGTTCGCCTGATGTTCCCCTGGGGGCTCTCCGGTACGGAGCTGGTGCATCACAACGGCCCGGATACCTGGCAGTCCGAGTTTCTGGAGATGCTGGGTGGCATGATTCAGGCGGAACCCTTTGATGGGCGCAGGCCCACGCGACCCCGGCAGGTGGCGGTGGCGTCCGGGCACGGTGTGGGTAAGTCGGCGATCTCCGCCATGCTGATTCTGTACATTCTCTCAACACGGCAGGATGCGATCGGGATGGTGACTGCCAACACATCGGTCCAGCTGAACACCAAGACCTGGGCGGAGGTGTCGAAGTGGCGGCGGCTGTGTGCCATCGGGCACTGGTTCAGCTATTCCAACAGCCGGGGCAACATGAACATGAACTACCCGGCACGCAAGGACAAGTGGCGGGTGGATGCGATCCCTTTCGACCCGCGCAACACGGAAGCGTTTGCCGGTCTGCACGCGGCACACAGCTCACCGTTTTACATTTTCGACGAAGCCTCTGCCATCCCTGCCTCGATCTGGGAGGTTGCTGATGGGGGTAAGACGGACGGTGAGCCGTTTCACTTTGCGTTTGGGAACCCGACGCAGCCGGTGGGGGTGTTCCGTGAGCTGTTCGACATGGAAGGCTGGGTCACGTACCACGTGGATGCGCGCAAGTCGGGTATCACGAACAAGGATCATCTCGATGCGATGGTTCGCAAGTACGGTGAGGATTCGGACACGGTGCGTGTGCGGGTCAAGGGTGAGTTCCCGTTGCAGGGGAATGACACGGTGAACGGGGCGGATGACGTGAGGGAGGCCATGGCCCGCCCGGTGGTGGCGGGGGATCATGGCAGGGCGCTGGTGTGCGGCATCGACGTATCCCGCGGCGGTCTTGACAGTACGGTCGTGACACTGCGTCGGGGTCGGGATGCGCGCACGCTGCCCACCTGGCGGTATGCGGCCTCGATGACGAAGAACACGGAGCGGCTTGCCACACGGATTATTGCGGACCTGCTCCCTTTCCAGCCGGACATTATTGCGGTGGATGCCACAGGCGTTGGCGGTCCCCTTGCGGACATTCTTCGAGCGCGCAGTGCTCCCGCGGTAGATGTGCACTTCGGGTCCCAGGCGCTTCAGGACAGACTGTACATCAACCGGGGCACTGAGCTGTGGTTCGAGATGAAGGACTGGCTGATCGCAGGAGGGTGTATCAAGTCCACGATTAAGAAGCTGGAGAAGGAGCTGATAGCCCGGCTGTACGAGATCAATGAGACCTCGGACAGGACGAAGCTGGTGCCGAAGGACAAGCAGCCGGGGGGCTCACCGGACTTCGCGGATGCGCTGGCGCTGACCTTTGCCTTCCCGGGGATCTTGCCCCGGCACACGACATGGGGTAATGTGCTGACATTCAACAGTAACCCGAAGCCTGCACAGGTCTATCCTGTGCTTCCCTGGGAGCAGCCTAAACGCCGTGCATTCTCCTAAAGCACCAAAGCCTTCGATAGCGCAGCAGCAGAGCGCGTCTCGGGCCAATGC
>NZ_JBHNMF010000426.1:0-2813 GCF_048562965.1 Thiolapillus sp.
CATACACAACCAAAAACCCAAGCCATTCATCTGGACAGCCAAGGCTAAGGATATCTTGGCTAAAGTTGTTCGTGCTAATCGCCGGTTAAGTTCCAAGCAAAATGCAACACTACACTAGTTACTCTAAACTCTAGTATTTTAATAATGACACTGTTATGTCGGAAAAACCTTGATAGAAATTAAGTATGATCAGAAGGGTAATTCAGGTCAGGGTGCGCGTCAGCAAAGCATATTCTCCCGCAGACTGAGGCAGTGGAATCCTCACCTGCCAGCCGCTGCCAGGCGCTGTCTCCAGGGGTTTTCCATCGCGGTCCTGCATCTGGGTCAGGTCGAAAGCCATGTTTCCGGAAGGCGTCACCAGCGTCAGCTCATCTCCCAGCTGAAAACGGTTCTTGACCTCGACCAGTGCCCAGCCTTCTTCCTGCTCCAGTACTTCGGCGACAAACTGTGACCGGGAGGCCAGCGAGGCACCCTGACGGTAATTTTGCATCTCGTGGGTTTCATGCCGCTGAAAGAAGCCGTCGGTATAACCGCGATTCGCCAGACTCTCCAGTGCAGCCATCAACGAAATATCGAAGGGCTTCCCCGCTACGGCATCATCGATGGCCTGGCGGTAAATCTGGGTCACCTGGGCGGTATAGTAGTGGGACTTGGTGCGACCTTCGATCTTGAGGCAGTCCACGCCGATGTCCACCAGGCGCTGTACATGCTCCACCGCCCGCAGATCCCGGGAGTTCATGATGTAAGTGCCATGCTCGTCTTCCTCGATGGGCATGAACTCGCCTGGCCGGTTCGGCTCCTCGATATAGTAGACCTGATCCGCCCTGGGATGCCGGCCCATATCCTCCACGCTGACACTCGGCGCTTCATTCATCTTGTATTCCCAGCGGCAGGCATTGGTGCAGGTTCCCTGATTGGCGTCCCGATGATTGAAATAACCGGATAACAGGCAGCGACCGGAATAGGCGATACACAGGGCGCCATGAACGAACACCTCGATTTCCATATCCGGACAGGCCTGACGGATCTCTTCGATCTCGTCCAGTGACAGTTCCCGTGACAGAATCACCCGCGTCAGCCCCAGGCGCTTCCAGAAATCCACGCTCCAGGCATTCATGGTATTGGCCTGTACCGACAGATGCACCGGCAGATCCGGCCAGGCTTCGCGTACTTTCATGATCAGACCGGGATCGGCCATGATAAAAGCATCCGGTCCCATCTCTACCACCGGGCGGATGTCGTCCAGGAAGGTTGCCAGCTTGGCACCATGAGGCATGATATTGGCCGCAACAAAAAACTGCCGTCCCTGAGCATGGGCTTCAGCGATACCGGTTGCCAGGTTTTCATGCAGGAAATCATTGTTCCGCACACGCAGGCTGTAGCGCGGCATGCCCGCATACACGGCATCTGCACCATAGGCAAAGGCATAGCGCATGTTTCTCAGCGTACCGGCGGGAGATAACAGTTCGGGCTTCTTCACATTCATGCTCTGGGAAAAAGGAAAGATTTATTGTACCGGAGTTGTCCAGCGGCAAATCAGTGTAAATTCACGGCGAATTCGGAGCTACAGGGAAAAATGCCTGAAGAATTTTGGCTGAAGCAGCCAGAGCAGTTCTCCGGAACCAAAGCGCAGATCCTTCCAGCGGGCCACAGGAAACTGCATGGCCGCCATGGCGGCGGTAGGCATGCGGGCGTTGGCACCGGTAAAGCGGGAAACGAGCCCGGACCAGGTAGGCTCATGCCCGACCAGCATCACTGTTTGGGGATCATCGTGAAGCTGCTGAAGAAACAGCAGAACCCTTGATGGCGAGGAGGCGTACAAATCATCAGAAAGCCGCAGCTGTGAAGACCACTGTCCGGCTTCCATGGCGATTTCTGCAGTGCTCCTGGCACGGACCGCCGTTGAGGCAACGACCAGATCCGGTATTCGAGAAGCCTTGGAGAGCAGTTTTCCCATTTGCCTGGCTGCTCTGACACCACGCCCGGCCAATGGCCGGGCGTGGTCTTTTGCAAAGGAAACATCCCAGTCTGACTTACCGTGACGAAAAAGAATCAGTCGTTTCATCAGCAATCGTCAGGGGATGCATTTTTTAGCGTCAGAGCGGCTTGAACTTGTATTTCTGCCCGGCAAGAGATGCTTCATACATCAGACCGCCTTTGGCGATGGTGAAAGTCGCCATACCCTTGTTGTAGCTCGCACCCTTGGTGATAGCATCATTCTTGCCACCGGATGCACCGGCAGAATTGCCCGCGGTGGAAGCCGTTGCAGAAGCACCTGCGGTAATAGCCACAGCCTGTGCGTTGGCACTGAACTCAAAGTTACCGCTGGTGAATTCATTCAGGGCCCGCTTGTCCTGGAAGAAGATGATCTGTGTATAAGCTTCACCACCCAACTGGAAGCCGACACTCACCTGAGTCATGGATGCTGTACCGATCTGTTTGCCCTGCTCATAGACACAGCCTTTGCCATAAGCACCACCCACGCCGATACCGCCCTTGCCGATACTGGGGAAGATGGCGTAGCCATAACTGGTATCAAAAAACTTGGCACTTGCGCCAGCCTTCCTGAACAGATTGGCCGCATCCTGGCATTCGTCTGCCCAAGCCTGACTCAGGGGGAAAACCAGCAGCAACAAAGCCACCAGAGAAGCATAAACTTTCATCGATTTCATTAAAAATACTCCATTATCTATACTAGAGTTTAGAGTTTCAGAGGAGAAAAACCACTAAAAATCTCAAAAAATAGTTGACATAGCAAGGCGCGGCCTCTCAGAAGAGAAATCAACACAAACTTCTGGAGGCCGCTATGGACG
>NZ_JBHNMF010000427.1:0-2810 GCF_048562965.1 Thiolapillus sp.
GAGCAGGATGCAGCAATCAGCGTATAGAACAAGCTCTAACGGGCAGTATGAACAAAATAGCAACTTTATTTCACCCGAAAATATACGGTGGAACAATGTTGCTTACTCTAAACTCTAGACTGTTAAACTGAAAAGAATTTATCATCACCTGTGCACAGCATTTCACCACGTCCATGACCACCCCGGCAACAACGGAAAGCGAAGTTTCGCGCCTCGAACAGATCCAGGAGTACCTGGACCAGGATTCCTGGCGGGAAGCAGCCCGGCTGCTGAAGAAACTTCAGCCCGCCGAGGTCGCCCATGTTCTGGAGGCTCTGCCCCTGAACCAACGCCAGATTCTCTGGGATCTGCTGGACACGGATCAGGACGGCGAGACCCTCATGGAGCTCACGGAGAACGTGAGGAACGAACTGATCCAGAACATGGACCAGGACGACATCGTCGCCGCCACCGAGCACATGGATGTAGACGACCTGGCGGACTTCATCCAGGAACTGCCCTCCGATGTCACCAAGGAGGTCATGGAGTCCCTCAGCGAGCAGGACAGACGCCGTCTGGAAACCGTGCTCTCCTACCCCGAGGACACCGCCGGCGGCCTGATGAACACGGACACCGTGACGGTGCGCCCCGAAGTAAGCCTGGACGTGGTGCTGCGCTACCTGCGCCAGCTCGGCGACGACGTACCCCGGGACACGGACCAGCTGTTCGTCACCAACCGCGATGACAAGTACCTGGGCACCCTGCGTCTGGCCGATCTGGTCACTCACGATCCCCAGGAAACCGTGGCCGAAGTCATGAGTCTGGGCGTGCAGCCTTTCAACGCCCTCACCAGTGACACCGACGTGGCCCGGCGTTTCGAGCAATACGACCTGCTGTCAGCGCCGGTAGTCAACGATGAAGGCCAACTGGTGGGGCGGATCACCGTGGATGACGTGGTCGACCTGATCCGCGAGGAAGGCGAGCACCATTTCATGGGCAGCGCCGGTCTGTCGGAAGACGAGGACATGTTTGCCCCGGTCATGGAGAGCAGCAAGCGCCGCGCCCTGTGGCTGGGCATCAACCTGCTCACCGCCTTTCTGGCTTCCTGGGTCATCGGTCACTTCGAAGGCACGCTGGAAAAGATCGTCGCCCTGGCCGTACTCATGCCCATCGTCGCCAGTATGGGCGGCGTGGGTGGTACCCAGACACTGACCCTGGCCATCCGCGGCCTTGCCCTGGGACAGCTGTCCAGCAAGAACGCCGGCTATCTGCTGGCCAAGGAACTGGCCATCGCGCTGGTCAATGGCCTGCTGTGGGCCTTCGTGGTCGGCGCAATCGCCGGCTGGTGGTTCCACAGCACAGACATCGCCCTGGTGATCGCAGCCGCCATGATGATCAACCTGATAGCCGCGGCCATTGCCGGCGCACTGCTTCCCCTCGCGCTGGACAAAATGGGCATAGATCCCGCCCTCGCAGGCGGGGTACTGCTCACCACCGTTACCGACGTTGTGGGCTTTCTCGCCTTCCTCGGCCTGGCGACCCTGTTTCTGCTGTAACGCTTGTAACGCTAGAACCGGGCTATTGGACCACGATATCCAGCCTGCCGCCGGCGGTTACCCGGAAATCCCAGCTGAAGCCGACCTCTGCGCCTGACAGGTAGAGCATCACACCATCCCGGACGGCCACACCCGGATCAACGGCAATGGCGCCACCGGTTATGCAGCTCACATCCTTGCCCATCACCATGACCGCAGGAACGAGCCGCTGGTCACCGTCTCCGGAACAGTCCGGTTCGGCCGCCTGCAGAATCACATCCGCGCAGGCAACATCACCATCAGGATTGAGAACGGAAAAGCGGGCAATTTCCGGATCGAGTTTATTGGGAAGGCTGGCCCAATTGGTTGCCGGTCTGCCATCAATGCTCCATACGCCGGTTGATTGCTCCACGGGGCTGAACATCAGCCGGAAGATGCTTCCCACGGGATCCGGGTAAGCAGTGGCAAAATACAGGCTATCCTCCACACTGACGGCAGCAGTATTCTTGGGATCGGACACTCCGATCTGCACCTTGAATGGGGGGAAGTCCTGGTCGAGACGGGTGGCCAGCGGGGAAGGATAATCCACGTAGGTAATTTCCGGCACTGCATCCGGCCAGAGATTCACATGAGGTTCATCGGCATAGAGCACACCTGTGTACATCTGCCCTCCCAGTATTGAACTCCCCTGACCTTCCGTATAACCGAAAAGCACCCTGCTTCCGTCTGCACTCAGACCGAATTCCGACGTACGCGCCGCCACGCCGGTTGCCGGACTGGGATCCACCATCCTTCTGCCGCTGCCGTCGGTATTGATCAGATAGGCATCACAGCTGCCAAACCCATCCCTGGCGGAACGAGCGAAAAACTGCCTGCCGTCCCGGGTAATCACCGGTCGCGGGCCACACTGTGATGGGTTTCATCGATGCGTTGGGCGGCATTCACGCCGGCATCCGGTGTCGTGATCATCCAGGCATCCTTATGATCGTTGTTGCCACGGTAAATGATGGTTGAACCGTCACCGCTGATGCGCACACCGGTTTTGGCATTCTGATCATCATGCGTAAGGTTGTCGATACCGGCAACCGTTTTCACGAACAGATCTCTGTCATATCTCGATATCAGCGAGCCATCGGCTTCGACGTTCCCATCGACAAAGAATACGATGACGCTGCCGTCATCCGATACATCGAACTCACCGACAAACCGCCCCAGATTGCCCGAAGGATGGGGGATGGTATACGCTTCGACAACACGCTCGGGCGGCACAAAGGGGTTGAGATTGTTGGCATCGAT
>NZ_JBHNMF010000428.1:0-2807 GCF_048562965.1 Thiolapillus sp.
CCAATTGAATTCGGGGGGATTATAATAGAGGCCGCTATCACAAGAAGGTGTTGCACCAGTACCAAGGACACTAATCACCCCCAACCTTGTCCATTCCCAGCCATTCGGTAGTTCAAGCGGCTTTTCCTCCTCCGCAATCTCCAACGCCTGCTTCAGCAGCGAAAGGTATCCTGTGGAGCAAGTACGAGCCACGCTGAACGGGGCGCTGTTTGTCAGATAGAGCGGTGCCGAGAACTGCCAGAAAAGTACCTAGCGAGACTCCTTTACACCAATTGTGGCAATGATCGCGTTATGATCCGATAACACATCGGTGAGTACTTCATGGCTGACGAACTCCAGGTCATTCGAGATCAGTATCCAGTCCAGACGCCGGTCGCTGGAGCGGTAGGTACCCAGATCCCGTGCTTCAGGCATGAAAACATGCAGTCCATTGCTGGCAGCCAATGTCTGGACCACTTGTTCTTCGGCAAACCAGTCGCTGTTGAAGTCTCCCAGAATGATGGCCGAATGATTTCGCCCCGAAAGCAGTTTTCCCATCTCTCTGATCTGGTATTCCCTCACCGATTTCCGGGAGAAATCCAGGTGTACGGATGCCACGTCCACAAGCATCGGACTACCCTGCCTCCCTTCCGGTTGCCAGGCAATCTGCCCCAGTGTAAACCCCTTGTTTATCGTGGGTGGTGAGGGTTTGAATGTGTGATGAACGACATCCAGAAACGGTTTGCGGGACAACAAAGCGGTGCCGTAGCTGAACAGCATGCTGACAGCATGGCTCGTTCGGACATAGTTCAGATAGCCTGCTTCTTTTGCCAGCATGGCAACATGATCGAAACCACCACTCCAAAGTGAAGCACCATCTGCTTCCTGGAGTGCGACGATATCGGCATCCTCTCGTTTGAGAACCACCGCAATATCCTGCAAATTCGCGATTCCCTGAGAAACAGCTGGTTTGTGCCATCCTTCCTGCCATGCGCGAGGTTCAGGCTCAACACCTTCAGCGTTTTCCTGTGGATGGTTTTGTCTGGCATCGCAGACTGATGAAGAACGTGCTCGGGCTGAGACATAGTGGTACAGGTCACCAGTATCAGGGGTAATACCATCGAACCGGCAATCAATATCAGTTTTTTCAGCATGATCTGCAGTTCCTGGTCGATCTTTCTGAAGAAACCGGTTCTTCAGGAAACGGGGCGTGTCCCGTAAGAGCCGAGCAATTGCTGCAAGGATGTTATAGCGATAAGAGAAACCCAGCAAAAGTCTGTGGGATGGAAGATCTATAAAGCGCTTCCCGCAGAGACTTCTTTTACATCGATTTCGCCAATCTCAATATTCCCGATCGACTGATAATTCAGGCACCGCCCAAACACAAAAAAAACTCAACCACCGCTAAGTGATTGAGTTTCCTTGATAAATATTGGTAGCGGGGGCAGGATTCGAACCTACGACCTTCGGGTTATGAGCCCGACGAGCTGCCAGACTGCTCCACCCCGCAACTGACCGAGCACATTCTACTCAAAATGCGTTTTTTGGCAAGCATTATCTGCAGATATTTTTCACCAGCCTCCCATGACCCTGTTTTCCTGAAATTCCGACGGGTATTTCAGGTCCTGGAATTCTTTGTCTGTCTGCAAATCAGTTCATCAAAATTAGATGAGCCAGTCCAGCCCTGTGGCCCGCATGAACTTGTAAATAACACGCTGATTGCGGGTAGACCACCCTTTCAGGCCACGGACCTGCATCACTTCCTTGCGCATCTGCAGCCATTCCGGCGTACCCCATCTGTAGGAGGTTGCTTTCAATGATTCAAAGAAGGAATCGAGAATGGCGTCTACTTTGCGATTCTCGTAAAAAACCCCCATTTCATTGTTGAACAACCGGGATCGGTAGTCAAAATTCGAGGTGCCGACAAAGCCCCCGTTTCCATCAACGATGAATTTGGCGTGAAGCTTTCCATAATGTGCATTGCCGTGACCCAACAGTTGGGCATCCAGCTTTCCGGTCTGGTAGATAAATATCTGTGGATTGTTGATCTGCTTTTTCCATTCGTCACTGTTGGTCAGGGTCTGCTCCATCTCTCCGCTCTGCAAGCCTGACAACCAGGCCTTTTTCAGCTCTGCCGACAGCAGCAGGCGTGGTCCCAGCTCCATATCGATGATGGATTGGGCGAAGAAATTGTCACTGGTAAGCACGGAGTTGGTGATGACCTCAAGCCTGCCGCCAGGGTGTTCCGCAAGCCACCTGTGTATATCGCTGACATTGTCGGTAACGACATTTCCTTCACTGTCATAGTATTTGGCCATGAACAGATAAGGTGATACCAGGCGCAGCCTCGACTCCTTGTCCAGATCCTCACCAAACTCAGCAATCAGAGATATGATGGAATTTGGATTGTGTTCCAGGTTGCTGCCTGTCTCGGTGACTACATTGCGATTGGTCAGGTTTGCCAGCTCGTGTGCCAGCCGCACCTTGGAGCGGTAAAAGCCGGTTCTCATGTATTCCGGCATATCCTTCAGCTGTCTGGCGATCTCCGGATACGACTTGAGTTTGGCCAGGCTCTCCTGAGCCTTTTTCCGATCCCCGATGAACGGGTCCTTGGAGAAGAACACGTAATCCTCCGCATACTCCGGATAGACAGGGCGTACGCGCTTATTGCCTTTGTACAGGAAAAGCAGGGTGTAGTAGATTTCACTCAAGCGTGTCTTCGGCCTCGTGATAGATTTTGGGACATCCCAGTCCCCAAAATCGACTCAGCCTTTGACAACCTATTTGTGCCCCAGCCGTCCTGGTCACCAAGCACTACGCAACAACTT
>NZ_JBHNMF010000429.1:0-2806 GCF_048562965.1 Thiolapillus sp.
CCTGTGATTCATTCGGCAGGAAAACAGGCCCCGCGTTTGTCTTGGTCTGGATGCTGGCGACAGCGAAAAAGGAAAGGGTATTTCAGGTGAGAGAATGACAAAAGAAAACGACATCGAACAATGCCTGCTCACCAGGCTGCAAGATCTTAAATACACTTACCGCCCGGATATCCGCGACCGTGAGGCGCTGGAGCAGAACTTCCGTGAAAAATTCGAGGCGCTCAACCGCGTCAACCTCACCGATGCCGAATTTGCCCGCCTGCTGAAGGGCATTATCAGCCCCGACACCTTTGCCTGCGCCGAGACCCTGCGCCACCGCAATACCTTCGAGCGCGAGGATGGCACACCACTGCACTATCAACTGGTCAACCTCAAGGACTGGTGCAAGAACAGTTTCGAAGTGGCCAACCAGCTGCGCATTAATACCAAAAGCAGTTTCCAGCGCTATGATGTCATCCTGCTGCTCAATGGCCTGCCCCTGGTGCAGATCGAGCTGAAGGCACTGCAGGTGAGTCCGCGCAAAGCCATGCAGCAGATTGTCGATTACAAAAACGATCCCGGCAACGGTTACACCGACAGCCTGCTGTGCTTCCTGCCTACCTACTACGTGTGGGCCGCGACAGCACTTTCAAGTGCCTCGTCGCCAAGATCGATCTCGCCGCCATCATGGAGCCAAGCCGACATAGCCAATGTGAGGAGCTTGTGATGACCGAAATGAATACCACGCAAGAATTACCGCCACGCGTGGAAACTTTGCATATCAAGAACTACCGCGCGCTGAGGGATTTTCGTCTGGAAAAGCTCACGCCCTTGACGGCGCTTCTGGGGCCGAACGGTAGTGGTAAATCCACTGTATTTGATGTCTTCGCTTTTCTCTCCGAATGCTTCACCGTCGGCCTGAAAAAGGCTTGGGACAAGCGAGGACGTTTCCGCGAATTGCGAAGCCGGGATTCCGAAGGCCCTATCGTTATTGAATTGCAGTATCGTGAAAAGCCGCGCACTCCCCTGATAACCTATCATTTGGAGATTGACGAGACCACTCGTGGGCCTGTTGTCCAGCATGAGTTTCTGCGTTGGAAACGAACACATCCCGGTGCGCCGTTCTACTTTCTCGATTATAGGTTCGGCAAAGGCAAGGTTATTACCGGCGAACAACCCGAGTCGAAAGATAAGCGCGTCGAAACACCCCTTTCCGGCCCCGATGTGTTGGCAGTGAACACCCTTGGACAACTGGGAAGTAATCCGCGCGTAATTGCCCTGCGTGACTTCATTACCAGTTGGCACCTATCCTATCTTTCCGCCGATGCTGCCCGTGGCCGCCCTGAAGCCGGGGCAGAAGAAAGGCTCTCACCCACTGGCGACAACCTGCCAAACGTGATCCAGTATCTTGGCGATGAACATCCAGAGCGCTTGGAGCAAATATTTGAAACCTTGCGCTCCCGGATTCCATGTATTGAAAAGGTGACCTCTAAACCACTCGATGACGGCAGTCTGTTATTGCAGATGAAGGATGCGCCGTTTTCATCACCTATTCTTGCCCGTTTCGCTTCGGATGGCACACTAAAAATGCTGGCTTACCTGACACTGCTCTATGATCCGGAACCGCCCCAACTTATTGGCATTGAGGAGCCGGAGAACTATCTGCATCCCCGCCTGCTTCCCGAGCTCGCGGAAGAATGCGATATGGCCTCCGAGTGCACCCAACTACTCGTCACCACCCATTCTCCATTCTTTATCGACCGTCTCAAACCAGAGCAGGTGCGTGTGCTCTATAGGGCGGATGATGGGTATACACGAGTAAAAAGGGTGGCGGATATGTTGGGTATTCGAGAATTTTTAGAGGAGGGCGCATCGCTGGGAGACATGTGGATGGAAGGGCACTTTGAGGTGGGAGACCCTTTTTCCCAAGATGGCAGCAAATGACGCGTATAGAAGTGCTTGTGGAGGAGTCCTCGATGGAAGAGGCGTTGCGCCAACTGTTGCCAAGGATCGTGAACGGACGTGCGACTTGGAAGACTATCAACATGCGCAACAAGGGGCGACTGATAAAAGAATTGCCAAAGCGGCTACGCGCCTATCGAAGGCAAATTGACAGCGGGGAGGATCTAAGAATTATCGTTTTGGTAGATCGAGACAGTGATGACTGCCATGCCCTCAAACGTCGGCTTGAGAGCATAGCGCGAGAAGCCGGTTTGATCACCAAGGCAGCTACGCAAGGACAGGGCCTATTCCACGTAGTAACGCGCATTGCCATTGAGGAGCTGGAGGCTTGGTACATGGGAGATATTGACGCGCTAAAAGCAGCTTTTAGTTCGCTCAAAAGCGTCAAGTTTCCGAGGAACTTCTCCAATCCTGACAATGGCGGTACATGGGAACGCCTGCATCGCTTCCTCAAACGCAATGGGATCTACCGAAACAGTTTCCCCAAGATTGACGCAGCAAGGAGAATCGCCAAGCACATGAATCCGGAGAAAAACCTATCCAGAAGTTTTCAAGCCTTTCGGAACGGTGTGGAGGCTTTTCTGTGAAACTACATTCGACTACTTGTTTCAGACAGAAAAGCGGGCCACCAGACCACCAGAAAATACGACTTGCGCCCGGAAGAGGACAAGCGTGTCTTCGAGCTCGTGAAAGATTTTGGGACATCCCAGTCCCCAAAATCGGCTCGGCCGCTGCCAGCCATGGAGAGCGAAGCGAAGGCTGGTAGACCCCAGTAGCCGCGAGGCCGCACTGCTTACCCGTCGTGCGCATAGCGCCAGAGGGGAAGCAAAGTAGGCATCCAAACGCGGCGTCCAGTCATTGGGAG
>NZ_JBHNMF010000430.1:0-2801 GCF_048562965.1 Thiolapillus sp.
CAGTTGTGGGGACAACTCAGTTTCGGGTTGTAACATGGGCCGTATCAGTCGTGACAGGCTGAGCCTATCACTCATGACCACGTCCTAAGGACGTGGGTTTCTACGCTAAACTAAACTCTAGTTTTCATCGTAGCGCAGCTAAAGAGTAGTGGTTCCACATAAGGGTCTAGGTTACCCTCAACCGTAGCGTTCAGGAAGGGGCTTTTGCGACACCCTCCCTCTGGGAGAGGGGTTTGGGGTGAGGGCCTCAGGAACGGCAACGCGCCAGCAGCGCCTGCACCGCTTCCCTTCCCATCTCCCGCAGCAGCGCTACATTGCGTTCAGGAATGGATTCGGGCTCGGGCCAGTTCTCCAGGGCCGCGGCCAGGCCGTCCTGGCGAATCAGGTGGAACATGGGATAAGGCGAACGGTTGGTGTAGTTGGCCGGGTCATCCGCCTCCATGCCTTCAAAACAATACTCGGGATGAAAGCTGGCCAGTTGCAGCATGCCGTCCAGACCCGCTTCTTCCAGGGCTGCCTGGGCGTCTTCCAGGACATCCAGGTAGTCGCCGAAGTCCTCCAGCCCCCGGGGTACAATGAACAGGCCGGTTTCCACCTCGTCCGGCGACTGCTGGACGAAATCCGCCACTTCCCCGATGAAGGCCTGGTAGGCGCCATCCGTATCCTGCGCGGAACAGACCTTGTAACGAATGGTGTCCGCCTCGAAAGGCACCCGGGCGAAAGGACACAGGCTCAGGCCGATGACCACTTCCTTCACCCAGCAGCGGGTCTGGGCCACAGGGTCGCTCATTCCAGCACCTCCACGGTCATGCCGGTCTGCAGATGGCCGGGCCCATCATGGATGAGGTTCTGGCCAAAATAGACATTGTTGCCTTCCTTGCGGTAGGTCATGAGGGTCTTCAGGGGTTCGTTGCCTTCGCGCTCCCCGGTTTCGGGGTTCACTGTGGGAATCACGCAGCGTGAACAGGGCTTGACCACGCGGAAGCTCAGCTCGCCGATACGAATACGCTTCCAGCCGTCTTCGGCATAGGGCTCACAGCCATCCACCACCAGGTTGGGCCGGAAGCGCTCCATGGGAAGGTTCAGACCCATGCGCCGGTTGAGATCATCCAGAGACGCTTGGGAGATGAGCAGGAAGGGAAAGCCATCGGAAAACCCAGTCTGATCCCCTGGCTGGGCATAGGCCGGATCCACCTGGCGCATGCTTTCAGGGGGCAGGTACACCAGGCGGGCGGAAACGCCGAGAAAATCGCTCAGCCACTGATCCGCTGCAGGACTCATGACCCTGGCGGCGCAGGTGTCGCGCCACACCTGCACCTGCAGCTCCTCATCCGATTCCGCCGCCACTTCCAGATCGAACATACCGGGAGCGTGCAACAGCAGTCCGTCATCCACGATCTTTGGCTGCACCAGGGCCATGCGTGGCAGCTCCCGCTGGGTGAGAAAACGACCTTCCGGTGTAACCAGCATCCAGTGGCGGTCTCGCAGGGGACCGCGGACATCCACGTCCATGGCCTTCAGGCTTTCACCATGCAGGGATTTTACGGGGTAGCGATACAACCCGGTCAACGAAAAACTCAAAAGCCGATACCTATGCCGATGTTGCTGTAACCTCCACTGCCAAAGCCGAATCCAATGTTGACACTGGGTTTGGTGTAGGGATACTGCTGTGACTGGCTGCTGTCCCAGTGCTTGATCTGATCGGCCTGCAGCGCAGGATAGCGATAATCCGCTTCACCGACCTTGCCGTCCTTGTAACCCAGCAAGGGTCCGGTGACGGTGACCAGCTGCCCGCTGGGAAATTCTGCCGGTTCCAGAAACCCGGGATAATCAGCAAGGAACCGGCCCTGTGTGCCACCGCCAACATTCGGCATTCCTTTGCTGTCCAGCGGATAGGCCATGACCTCCACCAGGGTATGTTCCTTGAGGTTCTTGATGGAAAGCACGCTGCCGCCCCAGGTGAAATCCTTTCCTTTGACGCTGGTGTCAGCACTCTGGGAGAGCGCAGCAGGCATAGGACCGGCAGATGGCTGTACACCGCCCGTTGTATTGCAGCCGATCAACGGCAGAAGAAGCACGACAAGAAACACAACTCGCATGGTCATCACCAATAAGGGTACCGCTACCAGGGATATCCCCCGTAAGGTCCCCAGCCATAGTAGGAAGGATAATAGGGGTAATAGGGATAGTGGTCATAGTGCTTCTTTTCCGGCCAGCGGTGCGACTCGATCACTTCCACCACCGGATAAGGATAGGGAAACTCGCCGACATTGTGCACTTCGACACCGGACAGGGTACCGCTTACCGTCAGGCGTTTGCCTTCAGGAAAATCCGCCGGCTCGCGAAAACCGGAAAAACGCGCAATGAAGCGGGCATCCACCTTGCTGTCTTCGATGGGTTCACCATCTTTCTCCAGCTCACGGCCCACCACCAGAACATCCGTATGCTGCTCGGCATTGGCCACTTCCAGTATCTCACCACCCCAGCGCACCTGCTTTCCCAGATAGGTTTCCGGATGCTGCTGGACTGCACTGGCTGATATGACTTCGGCAGGCGGTTGCGCAATGGTTTGGGGAAGCTTTGAGGCACAACCCGTCATCACCATGGCAATCGCGATAAAATATAAAATCTTTCTCATACAGTACTAGAGTTTAGAGTAAGCAACATTGTTCCACCGTATATTTTCGGGTGAAATAAAGTTGCTATTTTGTTCCCGTCTATAAATGCCAAGTCATTGAAATTCAATTGAAAAACCGAAAAAAGACGATGAGAAATCCGGTGCAGGATGGTACAATTATGAT
>NZ_JBHNMF010000431.1:0-2798 GCF_048562965.1 Thiolapillus sp.
TCCTGATCAAAAAAGCTGGGTTGCATGGATTTCTCCCCGTTTGCCTGTGATGCTGCTATTTTACAGGATTAGGGGCAATTAATAGAGGTGCCCGATAGCTAATGACATTAGATTTCTCAAAGATTAAGCCAAAAAAGAGGGGGGATTTACCTGTTAATCCTGTCGAACTTTTTCAAAATCTGAAAGTTTCCGATCCCGGAATAAACGACTTGTGGCTAGCGCAAGGAGACGCATTACGTGAGTGGCATGAAAATCGTGCAAAGCCTGACGTAGGAATTGTGCTTAACACAGGTGCGGGTAAAACCCTTGTAGGATTGCTGATGGCGCAGTCTCTTGTAAACGAACAAAGGGAGAAAGTCCTTTATGCGTGTAGTTCGATCCAGTTAGTAGAGCAGACGACGGAAAAGGCAAGGGGCTACGGTCTTGATGTAACAACATACTTTAGGCATGAATTCAGTAACGATCTGTTCACGCGAGGCGAAGCACCCTGCATAACCACCTACCAAGCGCTGTTCAACGGTAAATCGAAATTCCTTAATGAGCACTTGGCGGCCGTCATTTTTGATGATGCCCACGCTGCAGAGCATCTACTACGCGACCATTTCTCGCTGCGCATTGCAAGAAAGGAGTTTTCCGATGTCTACGCTGCAGTACATGCTTTATTCAAACGATACCACGATAAGACCGGGAAAGCCGGTAGCTATGCGGAGCTCGAAGATCCAAGATGTCATCACCTGTTTCTGATTCCACCGTTTGAACTCCACTCACAGCTCGGTGAAATGACGAGAATATTACACGAAGCGCGGCTGCAGCAGGAAAAGAGCACGATGTTCGCCTGGGAACACGTCAGAGATCATGTCGATACATGTTGCATTATGATATCGGGTGACGATATTACGATTACACCGCCATTTGTGCCTGTGCGTTCTCTCCCGTATTTCAATACAGGGGTCAGGCGAGTATATCTTTCTGCCACGCTATCAGCGCCTGATGCGTTCGCCAGAACATTCGGGTGTATACCGGAAGAGGTGATTGCGCCGACAACCACGGCCGGTGAATGTGAGCGGCTTATTGTTATTCCGTCCAGGGCTAATCTGGAACGAGATGATATTGAAATGGCTAAAGAGCTGATAGATCGCAGGAAGGCGCTAGTTCTCGTGCCCACATATTCCCGCGCTACCAGATGGGAAGATGTAGTGCAGCCGCCCCCGAGAAAAGATGTGTCACGATACGTGCGTGAATTTAGGGATGCCCCAGCCGCTGATTCGGTAAAGCTACTGTTGGCTGCTAGATATGACGGGGTGGATTTACCAGGAGATACCTGCAGGGTCATGGTAATTGACGATTTACCAATGGGAGTGGGACCGCTGGAGCGATATCTTTGGGAGCGTTTGAGGCTTTCTGCAATACTGAGAACTGCGATCGCTTCTCGGGTTGTCCAGAGTTTTGGCCGAATATCGCGTGGTATGAGTGATCACGGCGTAGTTATATTAACCGGGGAGCGCCTTGTCGAGTGGGTTTTAATCCCTAAAAACAGGGGGGTATTGCCTGTATTCCTACAAAAACAAATTTCACTGGGTGATGCGGTATCGGAACAGGCTGACTCGATTCAGGATCTTCTGTCAGCTGCAGAACAATGTTTGACGAGGGATGATGGCTGGATTGCGGCATACAATGATTATCTGGCTGATGCAGAGCTGGAAAATGCTGATGTGGATACCGAACATCTTACCCGGCTCGCCAAATCAGAGGCGAAGTATGGGCACTTGATGTGGCACCGTGAATATAAGAAAGCGGCGAAAGTGCTACGCGCTACACTTGACGATGCCTTTGCGTTGAGTGATAGCACCGGCGCCTGGCATTGTTTGTGGTTAGGCGCCGCATATCAAATGATGGGGGATGGAGGGTCGGCGCAGGAAATGTTTTTGGATGCGCATGCAACCCAGCGTAATATTCCTGCCTATCCGCGTGAAAATGCTCAGGTATCTCAAGCCGCCGTCCCGGCTCAAATTATCGCTATCGACGAGCAGCTGAATATACTGGCGGATGGCTCGATTGTGCTGCCGAAGGGACTGGATACTGATTTGGCCTATCTGGGCGGTTCCGGTTCGCCTGCCCAAACTGAGAAATCGCTTCGTGCTCTTGGTCAGTATCTTGGATTAAATGCAACGCGGCCGGATAATGAACATGGCACTGGGCCAGATGCTTTATGGGTGGCGGATGGACAACCGGTACTGTGCCTGGAAGTAAAAACGGGTAAAGATGCCAGTTCACGCTATCAGAAAAAAGAAGTCGGGCAACTCAGTGATCACGTGCAGTGGGTAAAGGACCATATTGGGGATACGACCATCATTCCTGTCTTTGTTGGACCTGTCATGCCCGCAACCGATACTTCAAATCCTCCATCTGATTTCTTGGTTGTTGGCCTAGAACAATTCAAGCAGCTTGGGGATCGGCTAAAAGCAGCTCTGACAGATGCAGTTGAAAATGCATTACCCACTACGTTAAGAGACACACTGATGACAACATTTTCCAAACGTGACCTGATATGGCCAGACTGTATGAATAGTATGGAGAAATATACGCTGCGTGATCTATCTGTCGTCAGGAACTAGAGTTTAGAGTTTCAGAGGAGAAAAACCACTAAAAATCTCAAAAAACAGTTGACATAGCAAGACGCGGCCTTCTCAGAAGAGAAATCAACACAAACTTCTGGAGGCCGCTATGGACGCGAAAGGATATAGCCGTATCCCCCGCGAACTGTGTTATTGGATAACATTTTTGGCAGAAGCGCTACC
>NZ_JBHNMF010000432.1:0-2794 GCF_048562965.1 Thiolapillus sp.
TGTGGAGGCGAGGAGTCACTGAAACCGAACGAGACGGTATTGGTGGCGATATTCTGAATATCAACAACAGGAGAAACACCATGGCTTTAACAGCTATTATCGCGCTCAACAAAGACGCCGCCATTCTGGCGGGCAAATCAGACTTCGGCCCCGTGCGGCTCTCTGTCGATCCGTCGGTGCTCACCACCGAGGAACGCCAGGAAATCGTGCGCTGTACCTTGCCTTCCAATGGAACCTTGAGCACAGTGTACATGCACCTGTTGTTTACGACACCAAGGAAGAAGCCGAGCAAGCCAAAAACGAAGAATTGGAATAGAAAGTAAGAAATCAACATGCACACTGGTCGGCGACAATTCAAATCGAAACAGGTTGCACTGGTGCGGGACCAGAGTCGTCCCGGGGCATGTGCTGCCTGTTTTCTTGATGGGAGTCTTGTCCTCAGCTCGGATGATGGCGCCAGCATGACGGCTATTGAGGCATGCGCCAACCGGTTGGCCGCAATCCATGGCGTACCTCTGGTTGACACCAACCATCATGTGCTGGTGCATGGGGAGTGGGATACGATTCGGGATTATCTCCAGGAATGCGGTGAGTTGCTGGGAGGTGTTGTTCTCGAGGAGGTTGTGGCAACGCTCCATGAGTATAACCCGCTTGGTTTCCACCCGGCTTTTCCGCCTGTCCAGTTTCAGCAGCTTGGCAACGGCATGACTTACTGGGCCTGGGTCGCCCAAGAATGGACGGCGCGGCGCAAGAAAAAAGAACAGGCCGGCTATTTTCTCGACAAAGACCCGGATGGGCGTTATCGGTTTGTCCTGCCCAACGGCATCACCTCAAAGCAGAGTTACCCCTCGGCGGTTGCCGCCTGGGATGTCGTAATTCAGGAGGCGTGAGCAAGAAAAAGCCCCTGATCAACCGGTATAAAATCAGTTGGTCAGGGGCAAACGGTGGTGTTAAGGACTATAGGTGATGGGCCAGCCGTACAGCCTGGAGAGCATGTTCGCATGCTCTTTGGCTTCGCTCAGCTGGCTGTGATCCCCCACGCATTGGACCCCACCTTCTTTCATGTGTACATAGACACTGAAGAAGTCTGGCGTGTCGTCCTCGTGGGTGATTTCGCACACCCCGCCCCCGAGGTCCCGCACCCCGTGGATCTCGATGGCATCGAAATCGTTGGGGTCCTCGATGACCTCCCGCCAGTAGCGACGGTTCAGGCGCTTTTCCTTAACCTCCTTGTCGAAGTCATCTGCTGTCAACATGACGCACCTCCAAGCTGATCCTCCAGCTCGTAGATGTTGAGACGGAGTTGCCTCAAAACGGACTCCGCCAGCTTGATATCCTTTTCAAGCTGGATTTTTTCATCAAGGCTCGCGGCTTTTTTCATTTTGCCGCGGAGCCTCATCATGTAGGCCTTGGCCCGCTTGAGCTCCCGGTCCACATCTTCCGGGCGCTTCATGCGGGCCACCCGCTGCTCATACGTTGGTACTGCCATTGCAGCCCTCCTTTCGGTTACCAACCGGTTTGTTGTTGACAACAGGCTTGGTTAGGACCTGTTGGATAATTGGTGGCAAAACATCGTGTCGTATCCGCACGACAGGGTGTATTCGCGGAACTCCTCAATGGTGCCAAACAGCTGGTCCGCCCATTGGGAGGACTTTCTGTTGTATGTGAATCCAAGGAGCCAGCGCCCCTGCCTGCGCAGGTTCGCCAGCTCATCCGCTGGCATCAGTACCAGCGGTGGAGGATCCGTGTTTTCGGGCACACCTACCTTTCGTGCGAATTCCACCACCTTGTTCACGGCATCGGGTCCATTAAACGTGACCCGGTTCCTGGGGCACAGCTCGTCCAGCAATTCTTCCTCAGAATCGAAGAAGCCGACGTAGTTGTGCGCCCCGTCTACATGGCGGAACTCGGTTTCCCCGGGCAACAGGGCATACCAACCGCCGATGTCGGTATGGCCGATGGTGTACCCCATTGCCTGGGCGATAGTACGTTTCGTGTTCATCGCTTTTCCTCCGTTTCCAGAGCAGGTTCGCAGTGAAACTGCCCTTCATCGAAGGCGATGGACAGCGCCTTGGCGCCGTCGTAGACCAGATCCCTGTCCGCCAGGTATTTGATAATCATGGCAGTTCCGTATTCCGGCCGTGGGTCGGCGGCACGGCGGGTGTACACCGTGATCAGCCACCCCTCGTTGTTGCCCATGCCGGCGGACACGAAGGTCTCCCCTTCCATGAAGGGGCTTTCCGGTGTCGCCAGGGAACCGTCGCGCTCATAACACGCGATCCATTCCAGGGCATCCAGCGCCGTTTGGCCATCGGCGGTTTTCACCGTACCGAGTACGGTTTCCACCTGCCGTTGGACCTGGCCGCATAGCTGCTGGCCGGTGTATATAATCCGACCGTTCTCGGTCGGATTCCCGTAGGTTGTCGTAATCATGCAACCTCCTTTCAGGTCACCAGCCTGACGATTGATGACGACCTGGGTGGTGAAATCCAGATCGATTGATTTGGCGGATTTACCTCACGCTACGAGGGCTCCGAAGAGCAAAATCGTACAAGCGCACGCATGCGCTGTTCGCTGGGCGCAAAACGGCCAGGGAAAAGGGCACGCAGGGGGGCGGTATGTTCCAGGATGGAAGTGGCAGCGCCGCCTAGCGCCGCGCCGTCGTGATGACGGTCTGTGCTGAATGCTTCGAGATGCCGGGACTGTTATGGATACCCGGTGTGTTCCGTTTCGTGATTCTATTGGTTTTGCCGGCTTAATTCAAGGTCTCCACCTGAGAACGCGGCCCTCCTTT
>NZ_JBHNMF010000433.1:0-2780 GCF_048562965.1 Thiolapillus sp.
AGGCTTCCGCAATAAAGAGCGGTTTGCCAATGCCATTTACTTCCATCTCGGCGGGTTGGATCTTTACCCTGATGGGATTACTAGATGATGGGCGCCCACTCAATCAGGGGAAGAGCCAATATAGTAATAACAAAAAAACCCATGCGGGCCGTTCCGTATGGCATGTCCAGCTTCCGCAAGCACCTTGTCCTGGCTGTCAGGCCATGGCTGTTTCACCGTGTTACAGGAAGTATTAACCCGGCAACCAAACATGTTGCCGGGTTAATAACAACACAGACTAGGAGGTCGACATCATGAGAACCCTTTTTTCCCTGCTCACGTTAGTTGTTTCTGGCTTTTTCGTGCTGAATGCCAGTGCCGGTCTACGCACTGTCGCGGAGATCGGCCAGCCAGCCGCCGGTTTTCCAACCGGTTTCATCTACTGGATCGTCGAAAACCCGGTTATCGGTGAGGGCGGTCATGTGGCCTTTGCCGGCGCGGCAGATGTCAGTGTCGGCTCAACCCCGCAGAACACCCGGGCGGTCTGGTATGGCAAACCGGGTCAGCTGGAAACTGCCATAAAGGCGGGTGAATCGCCTGCCGGCTTTGCCGCAAACATTCTTTTCAGGGATTCCATTCCCGGAACCCTGACCCTTTCTGATGCCGGCTCCATCGCCTTCGCTGCGGCCATGAACGGTCCCAACACCCGTGCCGCCTACCTGGCAACAGTCGCTGGCATCACACATGGCATCATTCAGGAAGGCGGTATTGCTCCCCTTTTTCCTCCCGGTACCATCATGGGCAACCTGCAGGGTTTTGCATTCACCGATGCCGGTATGGCTTTTTCCGGTCTTGTCGGCGGCAGTGAGATCGCAATCTGGTTCTGGGACAACAGCACCACCAAACTGATCGCCACCACAGGTGCGGAATTCTCCGACCTCTATCTGGGATGTGATTTTCTCGGTCTGCAGCTCATTGACCTCAACCAGGCAGGTGAACTGCTGTTCTACGCACAGCTGATAACACAAGGCACGGCAAGCTGCCCGACCTGGGGCCTGTACACCTGGAAAGCAGGCAGCTTCCGCAAGGTGGTCGCCGAGCATGACAGCGCCACCGGCATGCCGGCGGATGCCTTCCTTTCTTTTCCCCAGAACCCGTACCTTCGCAGAAGCATTTCCATCAATGACAACGGTGATGTCAGCTTCAAGGCAACGCTCCGTGACGTGTCGCCCGGTGTCAACAAAGAGGTATCCTGGATGGCTTTCGCCAGTGGCGAACTGTCACCTGTCGCCATCGATGGTGAGGCGGTGCCGGGCTCACCCAGTGAACTGATCCGGTTGTCGACAAACTCTGCACCCGCAGCCAATGCAGATGCTACAACAGTAAGCAGAGCCATCTCGTCCACCCTGGCAGACATGATTCTGACAGGCCCACCCAGGCAGGGCACCAGCGCTTCCGACTTCACCACCCCTGGCGAGTCACACCTGGAAGTACTGGTGCGCTCGGACGAGCCACCGCCGGGTTTTGGTTCCAGCTGGCATCTGACAGACCTGGAGCAGCCCCTGCTTAACAACCAGGGCAATATTGCTTTCATGGCGGTGGCCAGGGATGCGCTCGATCCCAACACTTCCGCCACCCAGGGCATTTGGCTTGGCGATACGGCAGACAACCTGCGCCTGCTGGTCGCCACCGGCAGACCGGTACTCATCGACGGTCAGCCCGATGAGCTGAAGCAGATACTGGCAATCACTCCCACCAATGTAGCGCCGAGCAGCAGCAACAGCGGCCAGCCTATCCAGCTCAACGATCAGGGGCAGCTGGTATTCCGCGCTACCCGGTTGAGAAACAGCTTTTCCAGCACCCTGCTCATGGGCATGGCGGCGACACCGGCATGTTCCGGATCAAAGGTCACCATCCCGGCGAGAACCTACGCTGATGGTGAGGTGATCTATTGCATCGGCGACATATCGCTTTCGACGCTTGCCAAAGCCAGCGTACGGGTGTCCAATGGGGCTGATGTGACCTATGAATCCCCGGCTCTCTGCCTGGACAAGGGATTCTCAGTGGAAAAAGGCGGCGTGTTTGCAGCGATAACTCCCTAACAGTTGCTGCTAATACCGTACTGATATGGAGAGTCATACCATGAAATTCTTTCTCGTTCTCTGGACTACAGCACTGCTGTTGCTGTCACTGAACACCAGCGCCGGCCTGCGCATCATCGCCGAAGAGGCGCAGCAGGCTGCCGGCTTTCCTCCCGGAACAAGCTATCGGAGCCTTGAAGCTCCGGTCGTCGGCAACGGCGGCCATGTCGCTTTCAGCGGCAGTGTATCGGGTGACAGCGGCTCGACCAACGCCATCTGGTACGGCAAGCCGGGACAGCTCGAAGTTGCGATACAGGAACGGGAATCCCCTGCCGGATTTCCCGCCAACGTGGTTTTCAGCTTGGCAGTTCCGGAGACACTGACACCTTCCGGTTCGGGCAATCTGGCCTTTGCGGCAGACATGGAGGGCGCCCGTTACGGTAAGGCTTATCTGGCGGCCATAGACGGTAATGTCCACGGCGTCATTCAGGAAGGCGTTGCTGCCACAGGGTTTCCTCCGGAAACCACGATAGCTAGAGTTTAGAGTAAGCAACATTGTTCCACCGTATATTTTCGGGTGAAATAAAGTTGCTATTTTGTTGGCTCTTCCCCTGATTGAGTGGGCGCCCATCATCTAGTAATCCCATCAGGGTAAAGATCCAACCCGCCGAGATGGAAGTAAATGGCATTGGCAAACCGCTCTTTATTGCGGAAGCCTCT
>NZ_JBHNMF010000434.1:0-2776 GCF_048562965.1 Thiolapillus sp.
CTGCTTGTATTAGACCTTAATAACTGCGTTCCATCAGCCCCACACGCAAACGGGAAGTCTATAAACTTCAATATCCTGGTGTGATCTCCGAAAACAATGATCGGTAACGGATCGTTGTGCAACGCATCAGGATCACATGTAAATCCGCCAACAAAGTCCTTGCCTTGATCGACCACAGGTATTTCACCCTCCAGTTGGTAATCTTGCTTCTTGATCTTCTTCTTGCGTTTTATCTTCTCCAGCAACTCGCCAACTTTGACTATATCCCACCCCTCCGGAGTTTCCCCCAGCGGGGAATCGACCATGCGCACCTTCGCGTGGCAGGGGAAGCGGAACTTGACGAACCATTCGCGGTAGATGTTCTGGGCTATCTCCTCCAGGATCTTGATGCGCCTCAGGTTGTTCTCGATCAGGTCGTCGTAGGCGGAGAGGATGGCGGCGATTTTTTGTTGGACACGCAACTCAGGAACTGGCGCTTCAATTTGTTTGAGAACTGTCTGAGTAAGCAGCGGTTGGGCAGCTCCACCCGCCCATCGGTTCAAATTCAGGTCACGCAAGAGGTATGACAAGAAACGTATGTCAAAGGCATCATCCTTCGGGTAGGCCACAATCGTGTTATCTGATGCCCAGAACTTACCAGGACAAAATGCGACGGAGCCGCAATACGCCCCTACGCGCCCAAGAATAATTGTATTTTCCTCCCGATACTCAGGGCTTCCACCAATCAAACCATTGGAACCATAAGCTGGGAATTCCCCTTCTGTTTCCGGCTTAATCGACTTCCCGTTCTTGAATCTCAGAACATCACCGAGAGGTTTGACTGAATACGTTTCTACTGCCATATTCAAACTCCCTCCATGATTGCTGAAACATTCTTAGCAATCCTTTCTTCCAACTCCCGTGCCTCGTTGTGCAGAACCTCCAACTCCTCGTTCAGCTCCTCCAGCCGCACAAAGAAGTCGAAATCGTCCTCCTCCCGCGCTGCCACGCCCACGTAGCGCCCCGGGTTGAGGCTCCAGCCCTGGACCTCGATCTCGGCGAGGATCGCCACCTTGCACAGGCCGGGCACGTCCTGGTACTGCCCATCCGGGAACTTCTCTTCCAGCATCTCGGCGCTGTCGTGCAGGTTCTCCGGCTCTTCGCCCCGGTAGAGGCGCACGATATTGGCCAGGAACTCGATCTGTTCGGGGGTGAAGTCGCGGTGGGCGCGGTCGAGCTGGCGGTAGATGTGGCGGGCGTCGATGAAGAGCACGGTATCTTCGCATTCGGTGCCACGCTTGCCATTGTCAAGGAACCAGAGGGTGCAGGGCAAGGTGACGGTGTAGAAGAAGTTGGAGCCGATTGCCACCATCACGTCCACGGCCTTGGCCTGGATGAGCTGCTTGCAGATCTCCAGCTCCGAAGTGCGGGCATCGGAGGCCGAGTTGGCCATGACGAAGCCAGCCCGGCCGGTGTCGTTCAGGGTGCTATAGAAGTTCTGAATCCACAGGTAGTTGGCGTTGTCCACGCGGGGCATGCCGAAGGGAAAGCGCAGATCGTCCTTGAGGCGTTCCTTGTCCACCCGGCCCACGTTGAAGGGCGGATTGGCCATCACGAAGTCGAACTTGCCCACAGAGTTGTGCAGGTCTTCGTAGTAGGTATTGCCCTGCCGGATGTCACCGGCCAGGCCATGTACGGCCAGGTTCATCTTCGCCAGCCGCACCGTTTCGGCCACCCGTTCCTGGCCATAGATGCTGATCGCCTCCATGGCATTGGCCTTGTGCTCTCTCACAAACCGTGCGGATTGCACGAACATGCCACCTGAGCCACAGGCCGGGTCGAAGATACGCCCGTGGAAGGGTTCGATGATCTCGACGATGAGCTTGACGATGCTGGTGGGAGTGTAGAACTCGCCGCCCTTCTGCCCCTCGGTCATGGCGAACTTGCCAAGGAAGTATTCGTAGACCTTGCCGAAGGCATCTCCCTCCATATCCATGGGAATGGAACCCATCATCTTGAGCAGTTCCACCAGAATCCGGTTTTCCAGACGATTGTAGGTCTTGGGCAGCACGTCCCTGAGATCCGGGTTTTCAGCCTCGATGGCACGCATGGCATCATTGATCGCCTGGCCGATATTCTCCCCCTCCGGGAGGTTCATCAGGTTCTCGAAGCGTGCTTCTTCCGGAAGATAGAGCACGCCCATGGCCTGGTAGCGCTCCTTGTTGCTGCTACTGCTCCGCCGGCCTTTCCCCTGCTTGCCGATCTGTTTCTGCGCTTCCGAGAACTTGGCATCCGCAAAGCGCAGGAAGATCAGCCCCAGCACAGGTATGGAGTATTCTGAAGCCTTCAGTTTGGAGTTGGCCCGCAGTTCGTCTGCAGCGCCCCAGAGGCGTGATTCGAGATCCTTGTTGTTATTGGTCATACTGTTCCACTAAACCCTTCGTTTTTACACTAGGCGTCAGGTTCCATGTGATCATATTCCAAGGTTGTGGCCCCCGGTTTTGATGTCACCTGTCAGTTTCGATACCTTCACGATGGTTCGCACCACTTCTCATGCTGCACTGTCAGCTTCCTGCCAATCGATTCGCATTGCTGCGGCACACACAACTATGTTGACAAACTCCGATGGAGGTAGGTCGAAAACTGCTTTCAGTTATAACTCATCGACTATTGATTGCTGTCGGGTACCATGTGATTATATTCCAAAAAGGAGCTATCTTTTGTTCCGAACCCGCCAGATATTGAACGACTGGCTCACGCAAAACCTGGAGGAAGCATAACGCCATGGTTATCCATC
>NZ_JBHNMF010000435.1:0-2774 GCF_048562965.1 Thiolapillus sp.
TGTTCATGAAATTGACTTTGCTCCAGGCTATCAACCCGAGGCGCATGAACGGTTTTGCTTGGATGAGTTTGAGTTGCCTGATTGGTTGCAGGATGAAAATAGCCTGTCGGTGCCTAACTTGGAGAATATTAGTCAGCACGAAGAGATGGTGGAATCCATCAAGGGGATTGCCGCCTTTGCGAGAAACGAACAGGGTGAGGAGCTGATCCTGTTTCAGAATTTCAGCCGTTCGCATGTTATCCAGCCCGGTAACTCTCTGTTCTTACAGAACAATACCTATGAGACTGTTCAGCACAAAGGGTTTACCTTGGGTGGCAAGCTGAGCGCGGTCTATGAGGTGGATCAACAGCGGTTGCTGTTCCATAGCTTCCGCACCACCAACACCTTTTTGCCGCTGGCAGAATTTTACGAAGAAGCCTCGGAACAGGAAATCCGTGAGGTACTGGACCACAACTGCCTGGCACCCGAAGATGCTGAGGCATTGGCCGTGGGCGCCAATCAGTGGTTCCGCAAACGGTTTGCCATGCTTAGGGATTCAGGAATCTTAGATAATTTCACAGCCAAACAGATACGGAAACACTCAGAGGGATTTGAGATCGATATTCAGCTAAAAGGCAACAAGATTATATTTCCTTCTGATAAGCAGGAAGCTAAACGCCTGCTCCAGTTCCTGAATGAAGAAATCTTCCGTGGCGCCATCACTGAAACTTTGTACGAGACCAACTCGAAGCGAGAGGCGGATTGATGATCCCCATTAAGGTGAATTTGTGGGGGATGAGGTGATAGTGCCATGAGCAACATCATCATCTTCGAATCCGACACCCAGCAGGTCGAGGTGCGGCTGGAGGGGGAGACGTTATGGTTGACGCAAAAGCAGATGGGGGAGTTGTTTGGCACCACCGCCGAAAATGTGTTAATGCACCTGAAAAATATCTTTAGTGACAATGAGTTACCGAAATCGTCAACTACTAAGGATTTCTTAGCAGTTCGTCAGGAGGGCGCGCGACAGGTCAAACGGCGGCTGAAACACTACAATCTCGACGCCATCATCTCCGTGGGTTACCGGGTCAACTCTACCCGCGCCACCCGTTTCCGCCAGTGGGCCACCCGGGTGCTGCGTGAGAACCTGACCCGGGGCTACAGTCTCAACGAGCATCGTCTGGCCCAGCAGGGGCTCTCTGAACTGGAGCAGGCGGTGGCCTTGTTGGGCAAGACACTGGTGCGGCAGGAGCTGGTGTCCGATATTGGCCGGGAAGTGGTGGGTTTGATCCTGGGCTATGCCAAGACCTGGCGTTTGTTGCTGGATTATGACGAGGGTGAGCTTAGCGAGCCGCCCGGTACCTGTCTGGCGCGCGGAGTGCTGGGACCGGATGAGGCGCGCCGCGCCCTGGATGCCCTGGCCACGGAGCTGAGGAGCCGGGGCGAGGCCAGCGAGCTGTTCGCCCGTGACCGGGGCGATGGGCTGGCGTCGATCCTGGGCAATATCGAACAGACCATGTTCGGTGAGCCCCTGTACAAGAGCCGTGAGGAGCGGGCGGCGCATTTGCTGTATTTTACTATCAAGAACCATCCCTTTTCCGATGGCAACAAGCGCTCCGCCGCCTTCCTGTTTCTGCTCTACCTGCGCCAGGAGGGCATCAGCCTGACGCTGGATGAAAACGGCCTGACGGCCCTGACCCTGCTCATCGCCGAAAGCGACCCCAAGGCCAAGGAGCTGATGGTGCGGCTGGTCATGCACCTGTTACTGCCGGGGCAGCCAGCCGGCCCGGATGGGGAGGAGGCATAATGGCAGGCGTCGGCCAACCCGAGCGGGCAACCCAGGATCGCGTCATCGCCCTGTTCCGCGATGAGCTGGGCTATCGCTATCTTGGCAACTGGGAATACCGCGACGGCAACAGCAACATCGAAGAGACATTGCTGACGGATTATCTGTCGCGTTGCGGTTATAGTCCGGCGCAAATCGCCCGCGCCCTCGACATCCTGCACAGCGAGGCGGACAACCACGCCCGCAGCCTCTACGACAACAACAAGGCCTTCTACAGCCGCCTGCGCTATGGCGTGCAGGTGCGGACCGAGGCCGGGCGGAACACCGAGACGGTTCATGTCATCAACTGGGCCGAGCCTGAGAAAAACGACTTTGCCATCGCCGAGGAGGTGACGGTTTATGGCAATCACGAAAAGCGTCCGGACATCGTGCTCTATGTCAACGGCATCGCCATCGGCGTGCTGGAGCTGAAGAACAGCCGCGGCTCCATCGGCGACGGGATTCGCCAGAGCCTTGTCAATCAGCGCGCGGAGTTCATCGGCGCCTTCGTCTCCACCGTGCAGTTCATCTTTGCCGGAAACGATTCGGAAGGACTGCAATACGGCGCCATCGGCACGCCGGAGAAATATTTCCTCAAGTGGAAGGAGGAGGAGGAGGACAACAGCCGTTTCAAGCTGGACAAGTACCTGCTGAAGCTGTGCAACAAGTCGCGGCTGATTGAGTTGATGTATGACTTCGTGTTGTTCGATGGCGGCGTGAAAAAACTGCCGCGCGTGCATCAGTACTTTGGCATCAAGGCCGCGCAGGAATTTGTCAGGCGCAAGGAAGGCGGCATTATCTGGCACACCCAGGGCAGTGGCAAGAGCATTGTCATGGTGCTGCTGGCCAAGTGGATACTGGAGAACACCCCAATGCCCGCGTCGCCATCGTCACCGACCGCGATGAGCTGGACAAGCAGATCGTCGGCGTGTTGCGTGACGCCGGGATGATTTCCCGGGACGACGATGAC
>NZ_JBHNMF010000436.1:0-2762 GCF_048562965.1 Thiolapillus sp.
TGTGTAGTTCCGATGGGACCTCCGACCCTAAGAGTCAATTGAACAAGTCCCCGGAGTCTGGGGTGTCGGCGGGCCGTCAGAAGGTCCGTCGTAAGGCCCCGTCTGTCCCGGCCCTGGGGGGGCCCGGTGAGGGCGATTCTAGAGGGGTTAAATTCACTTCAAAAAAAGATCTTAAGTCGACTGACGGGGGCTCCCGCAGGCGGCTATTCCAGCAGGGGACGAGGGCGCCAGCCTTCGTTGAGCACCCTGTCGTCATTCACGACCTCGGCGGGGGGGCCGCGCGCTTCGAGAAGCTCGGGCCCTGGCACCGTAGCCAGCTCTTGGCCAACGCCGTAGGCGCGGTGCGGTCCGTGCGGCCCCTCCCGTCTGGGAAGTGGTTGATTGGGTGCTCCTCGGAGGCCCAACAAAGCAAGCTGGCCCGGCTGGAGGTGCTTCCTGGGGGCGTCCCCATCGGTGCGCGCGTGCCGCGTCCGGTGGTGGAGGGCGTTGTCGGCCCGATCCCCATGGGGGGCGACGAGCTCCGGCTCGTCAAACAAGACCTCGAGGCGGGGGGTCACAAAGTGTCTGGGGTCACCAGGCTAAAAAACAAACATAATGAGCCATCTTTGGCTGTTAAAATATGTTTCGAAGCGACAGAATTGCCCGGTGAGGTCTGGCTGGGAGCGACGCCTTACAGTGTGCAGGCTTATGCCGCGCCTGTTCGGCGTTGTACCAAATGCCAATCACTGGGGCATACCAAGCAACAGTGTCGCTCCAAGCAAACCCGGTGCTCCAGGTGTGGGAAGACATCTCACACTCAGGAGCACTGTGATTCCAAGACATTGTCTTGCATTAATTGTAACGGTCGCCACTCGGCGGCCTATAAAGGATGCCCGGAGATGCTGGTTCGGCAGAGGGCGAATATTCTGCGTAGCAAAACTTATATTCCTTTCACGGTCGCTATGCAGCGTGCTCGCGACGACCTGAAGTCGCCCGACCAGGGGTCAGACCCGCCGGTTTCCAAATCGGTGGACGACTGCTGGTCGCGGGACCGGGTTGGTGTCGCCGCGTCCCGCACCGCTGGTACCGGTCCCCCGCTGTCTTACGCTGGCGTGGTAGCGGGGCGTTCCGGCCGAGGGGGTGGTGGCGGTGGGGGGCCCGGTGGCACTGCCCGTGGGTCTGATAGGAGTGGTCAGCGGCGACCGGCCGGCCAGTACTCCGTAAAAAACAATAACAATAAAGAAAGTAAAGGGAGCGGCGGAGGGGCTGATGCCCGGACAAATACCCAAATAGTTGAGGGTGGGACGTCTGAGACGGCGGCTGACCTGTTCTCCCGGATTTCTGAATTTATCAGTGTCTGGGGGGACGGTCCTATCAGTCCGCTGCCTGCAGAGCCTGTCATTTCAACCGAAACTTCTAAGGGTCGTCGAGAGACCTCTGGCACTGAAGCCGAGGTCCCTAAGCAGCACCGCCCCAAGAAGTCCAAACTTAGAAGAAGTAAGAAGGGGAGGAAGGCCGTGGTGGAGAAGACGACCCTTCAATATCAGCTGCTCCTGGAGCAGCAAAAGAACAAAAATCTGGAGAAAAAACTCCAGAATAACATCCGAAATGAAGGACTTAAAACTGAACTGGATCAGTTGTTTAAAGAGTCCAAAGTAGACGTGCAGCAGGAGGTGGGGGAAGCTCTGTCTTTCGACGGCTTCCTCTGGAAGATCATGTTGAGCCTGCTGCAGACTAGGCTTACAGGAGATTGCGCACCTTTATTGCGCAACCTGACTGTTCTATATAACAGAATCACTGGCCAGGGTCGACAGGCTCCTGCGATGTCTCGCCCTCTAGACTTGATGTTGGTGTTGGCGGGGGTGCGAGACGCCCCGACCAGTGACAAGTTGTCTCCCGTCATTTGTTGACGGCCTTTTATCCAGTTAACTGATCTCTTAACCCTTGTTTTTTGCCGTCAAGTATAAGGGGCTTAGAGTATTACAGTGGAACTGCCGTTCCATTAGGACTAATTTGGATTATTTGGTCCAGTACATTTCTCAAAATAATTTTGATTTGCTTAGTCTACAGTCCCTGAACTGTCGCTCGGGGGGCCTGCCCAGACTGGAAGGGTATTATTACCCGCCCGTGTGTGGGCCGACCTCTTCGGGCGACAGGGTAATGGTCTGTATATATATTAAAATTAATGTGCAGTTCTCTAGTGTTCCGGACACTCCGGGCCCTACCAACGGGTTTACCTGTGCGGTCCGGGTCCGGGTAAAAGGTCACTCTGACGTTACTTTAGTTAACTGTTATACCCCCACCCCCTGTGCTGGTTTCGACTGGTTGAGGGAGTTGAGTGGGGGTAGCGGATATTTAGTGACGGGAGACTTCAATGTCCGTGATAGTATCTGGGATCGGGGCTGGGAGTCCTCCTCCCCCGCCATAGCCTCGCAATTTAACGATAGCAACTTTATCATGCTTAACGACGGTTCTCTGACGCATATTCCGGACCGTTCGGACCAGAGACCGTCGGCTATAGATTTAACATTTGCTTCTTCTGATATTGCCGGCGGGATGGGGTGGGAAGTGGGGGTAGACCCACTCTCTTCTGACCACCTGCCTATTACCACAACCATGGTCTTTTCTGCTGACACAGGGTGTCCCACTCCTGTAATTAAATATAATTATGAGCTGGCCGACTGGGGCCGGTTTCGTAGCGTACTGGGGTCCGCGGTAATAGACGTGGGTCAGGCAGACCCGGAGGATGTTAATAGTCAAATTGTTTCCTCCATCCTGGAAGC
>NZ_JBHNMF010000437.1:0-2757 GCF_048562965.1 Thiolapillus sp.
TTAACGAAACATTTTGATCGACTTGCGTCCCCGTGCGAGCGGGGACAAAAGCCGATTTCCAGAAAAGCTTTTGTTAAATTTGTCGCCCCTTATCATACCTTTTATTATCGTGATAATGGAGTGATGGCAGTTCCAACCAGGCATCAGGGGATGAAGTCGCTTCGTTACCGGTTGGCTGAATAGCCGCTTCTTGCTGCAATTTACGCTTCCAGTAGCCAAAGGTGGCAACCGATACATTCTGTTGTTGGCAGAAAAGCTTCTGAGATAAATGACTGTTCTGCTGTTGCTCAATCAAGGTTTGCCATTCGGTTTTGCTTCGACGAATCGCCATGGGGTGCTCCTGTGAATTAAAAACTGGGGCAGGTTATGATGAAAATAGCGACCGGGGAAGTACGTCTTGGAATGACCGGTTACGAATACAGAGCGCTGGGTGCGCTGATGTTCAGCGATACACCGGTTATCCATGAGCCGCCGTCGTCCGCGAAGGAAGCTGCGATGGAGATGAAAAAACGGCTCAGATAATCCGGAAAGGGGCAATAGCGGTTTGGAATGATCGCTTACGCGTTATGTTTGTTGACCAATAAAGGGAGTAAATATGAAAAAGAAACATGTAGTTGTTGCAAGTACTATGATGCTAACCGCTTTTTTGGGAGGCTGTTCATCCTCTCCTGATAAGATCAGTGCACAGTATGTATCTCCGTTGATGTATCAACCTTATGATTGTGATCAAATAGGGATGGAATTACGTAGAGTAAATAGTAGGTTAATTGAAGTAACAGGCGCACAAGAAAGTGAGGCCAACAAGGATGCGGTGGCTACGGGGGTTGGATTAGTATTATTTTGGCCGGCGCTTTTTTTCTTGGCGGGAGATGATCGCGCTGCTGAGTTAGGTAGGTTAAAGGGGGAGTATGAAGCGCTAGAGTTGGCGGCAATACAAAAGCGGTGTGACATTATTCAAGAACTCAAGGAAGCAAGAGAAGAACGAAAACGTAGAGAAAAAGAAGCTAAAGAGAAATTAGAGGAGCAATCAATAGTCGATGAGTTATAGCTGAAAGTGGTGTTTGAAAGGAATTGAAAGCGGAACAAAATCTGATCACGGAAGATATGGCTGACTGGGCTCATGAGGTTCGACTCAATGCAAATGATCAGCGTCATGCTGACGAATCAGCAAGCTTGCCTACTTCAGAAGACGCAAAGCGAGTAATCGATTTCGTTCAAGCACTAGGTATGGTGCTATTCGTACTCCCAGCAAGAGTTCGTAGAGGCCAAGCGTGTCTTCGACCTCGTGATAGATTTTGGGACATCCCAGTCCCCAAAATCGACTCGGCCTTTGACAACCTATTGGTGCCCCAGCCGTCCTGGTCACCAAGCACTACGCAACAACTTCGCAAGCTCGTTGCTGCTCCGTACTTGGCTCCCAATGACTGGACGCCGCGTTCGGAGGCCTACTTTGTTTTCCCTCTGGCGCAAGGCACGCCGGGAAAACAGTGCGGCCTCGCGGCTACTGGGGTCTACCAGCCTTCGCTTCGCTCTCCATGGCTGGCAGCGTACGCCGAGGCCTATTGCCGCATCTCCAGTTACCTGCAGACCATGGCAAATCAGGGATACAATCCGCTGGTCGCCATTCAAATGGCCTTTTCGGGACAGCTCTATGCTGATAGGGGTGAGTAGTTACGATCTCCGTAAGTGAAGGGGTGTAGTTGAAATTCAAGTAGCTTGAAGTAATTGGCAGATCAAGAGGGCGTACAGCCAATCTCTTTAAGGTAGGGATCACTAGCTGCCTTACCCATTCTCCAAAACGTTTTTTAAGTGAAATCGACAAGCCTTTGGTAATTTCATTGACTTCATATTGATAATCATGGTGATAAGCATCGCTCCAGTCCTCTGCACCATAAGACACTAAGAACGCTGAAGCATTCTCCACGACGTAATCAACATCAATTCTTGCAAGATCTGTTTCTAAAGCAGACCAATCTTCTTGAGCCGGTATAAATTTTTCAACTAAATCATGTAGAGCACTATCACTATCTGAAAGATATTCTTTGAAATTTGAATAACGGGAAGAAATACCATGGTAGATATCAAAGCCATTCCCAATGATGTATAGACTGTCCAGTGACATAGTAAACCTCGGTCAGGCGCTGCCGGGTCTTTTCTTCCGGTGGCAGCGGTGTTTGTCAAGATACTTGTGTGGGTCGAGTAGATGGGCTCCACAACAGGTTAGGATCGTGTTGGCATTCTCTGTTTGCCGGCTGGTTTCCCACCGGTGCCGCAATATCCTCTCCGTACTGTCGCATCACCACACCCCTCACAGAACCGTGCTTGCGCTACTCGTAGGCCAATGCACCATTCCATAAACGGTCGTTTGTGAAACAGGTTGAGAACGTATGATTTACAGGGTAATGAGTGTTCCGTATGCCGTCAACTCCGTCAACTATTTAATGTTTCTAGAGTTTAGAGTTTCAGAGGAGAAAATTGACGCGTTAAAGACGCTAATGGAACCCGATCTGCGGAACCTTGGGATCCCCCTGTGTCAGCATAGTTGTCCGCTCACCTCGGTGAGCAATTATTACTTAATCAGGGGACGGAAGGAAATCATGAAATGCCAAGATACAGCAGAGAATTCAAAGAGACGATTGTTCGTAAGCGCCAAACAATCAGCCCTATTGCATTTTTTTGACAGGCGTGTTCCAGGGTAGCAGGGCTTCAATGTCCTCAACCGTCCTGGCATTGCCGATGTGCTGCAGCACATGGTGG
>NZ_JBHNMF010000438.1:0-2743 GCF_048562965.1 Thiolapillus sp.
CTAACGGGCAGTATGAACAAAATAGCAACTTTATTTCACCCGAAAATATACGGTGGAACAATGCTGCTTACTCTAAACTCTAGCTTTAAAAGTAACCGGTAATAAACGCCTGGTCACCGGACAGAGCCAGGCATCGTGCACCACAGAGACCTGGACTTTCCTTGGAAGATCCAGATAATAGGTGCTACCTTCGCTAACACTCAGAAGGGGTTTTAACGCACTCCAGATGGCGTTTATGATCTCTTCGATCAGCTCTTGATGGATTTCGTTCTCAGTATCCAACTGAAAAGCATAAGCGATCAAACGAATCAGACGGGACCTTCTCCCCATCGTATTCTTTGCGGAAGGCCAGCCATGCTGTTCCCAACCCGTACGCTGCTGTCCTGGTGGCAGTATGACGCTCGGCACATCCAGATAACCGGTCCAGCGCAACATATCCCTGGGAATCGAAACAGCCTTCCAGCCCCGAACGATAATGTCCAGTACCACTTGCAGGAAATCACGCCACTCTTCTACATTCACTCCCAAATGGCATAAAGCAGCAGGGGCTTTGGCGATCTTTTCAAGCTCTGGGTAATTCAGTCGTACCAATCCCATCCCTTCCAAGGAAAACTGATTTTTTGGCCGAAACATAAATTCCCGCCAGAGACAAAGTTCTGCAACCCGCCGGTCAGTCAGATCAAGCGTCAATTCTCGTAATGGCGGTATGACAAAGCGATTGAAGCCCGGATTTCCCATGAGGAGATCCACAGCTTCATTCCAGGAAAGAATCGTTGTTTGCGGGGACTGATTATCCGCCAGTTTTTTCCTATGTTCTTCCAGAACCGGTAGTAACGCCGAGTTTACCTGGGCCGCCTCTTCTAACCCTTTGATTCGTATCTCTAACTCTTTGAGATCCGTATCATTGGAACTTTCTGTCAGTTCACCCAGCTTATGGTAGAGAAGGCTTCGCACATAGTTGCGCTCTGATTCCTGCTGTAATCGAGCAGCAATCCTTGCTGTTCCCTGCCGGGAATCAGTAAAAGCCAACAAATTTCTTCCCTGCAGGGGCAAGGGATGGTCACTGGATCTAGTCTTTTTTGGAGGGAGATACTTCAGTAGTTCCGGAATAGCCGTTTGCAAAAGAAAGGGTGCACCGATCCGGACAGGACGAAAAAGGGACATGCTTAAACTGCGTCGCTCTTCCCCGCCACATCGAGGGCATTGCAGCCTTCCGCCTTCTCCCGGCAACTGCAATGAAATGTTTATTGCTTCATCACCAGTAGCACCAAGGAGACCACCAGGGCTCAAGGTATCATTGCTTTGATCACTACCTCTCGCCACCACAAGTCGCCTCAATCCAATACTTGGAGCATTAGCCTCCGCCTCATTTTCCGTCTCTTCTTCTGTGAGAAGATCTTCAATATCGAGCTGAAATTCATCTACATCTTCAGTAACATTCAGTGGACGCAACCAATCTTCCGCAGATTCGCAAACCTGGGTAGCTGCCAACACTTCCTCACCACAATCACCGCATTGATACAGCTCAAGCACTGGGTAGCCGCAATGGGAACAATGTTCACGGCGATCAGTAAACACCGCACCAAATGGCCATTCGGCTGCATCCAGGCAAGTACCAACCCGACCTTCACATTGAGCATTGCTGCAAACCCACAGTCCCGGCTGCCCTCTTTGAAAAAAATGCCCCCGCAAGGGCAAAAATGGCTCATTTTCTCCATGTCTTGCCGATGCACACAAATCCAGCAGTGCCAACATATTGAGACGATCCTGTGGTGATTCTTTCCACTTCAGAATCGACATCAGGTCTGTCAACCGGGCGGCACTAGTAGCCAAACGTTTTCGCATCTGACGAATCTGTGGACAGGACACAAGGGCTCCATATCTCTCGTCGGGAGTCATTTGTTGCAATGTGGATGGCTGAGGCAGTGGAAGATGCTGCCCTGCAAATTCACTCCTCAGCTCAGGAATCTCTCGTTCCCCTGTTACCACCGTCACACGGGATGGATCCACGCCGGCAATATCAGCCAGGAATTTCTGCAGTTGGTGTTTGGCATACTCACCAGAACCAATAGTCGCCGAAGTGGCGATGAAATGAACCTGATCAGGCTGACAGCCAAAAGCAAGAAGAACCCGGCGCAACAACAATGTTAACTCTGCTGCCTGTGACCCCAGATAGGAATGGGCTTCATCAATAACAATCCAACGCAATTTACCTTGAGACTGATCGATAATAGGGCGATCCACATTCCTAACCAGCATGTATTCGAGCATGGTGGCATTGGTCACCAGTATCGGAGGAGGATCTTCACGTAGGACATCACGGCCTACTACCTCGCTCTGCCATTCCATTTGCCGTCTGGGTGGAGAGTTCTGCGGTGTATCGCCGTTGTAGAGGCACCAGCGTATCTTTTCATCCGCTGCCAGCCATGGAGAGCGAAGCGAAGGCTGGTAGACCCCAGTAGCCGCGAGGCCGCACTGCTTACCCGTCGTGCGCATAGCGCCAGAGGGGAAGCAAAGTAGGCATCCAAACGCGGCGTCCAGTCATTGGGAGACAAGTACGGAGCAGCAACGAGCTTGCGAAGTTGTTGCGTAGTGCTTGGTGACCAGGACGGCTGGGGCACCAATAGGTTGTCAAAGGCCGAGTCGATTTTGGGGACTGGGATGTCCCAAAATCTATCACGAGGCCGAAGACACACTTGAAAGGGTTCAGACCAGGCTGCCAACCGTTCTTTTTGGCTCTTTA
>NZ_JBHNMF010000439.1:0-2742 GCF_048562965.1 Thiolapillus sp.
CACCAGACTCAGGTTGTTCGCTTCGATGCCGCGGATCTCCAGGCCGTTGGGCAGGCTCAGGGTCAGGCCGGTGGGCTGTACCGTGGCCGGGATCACCGGCACAAAGCCCGCCACCTTCTTCATTTGTTGCCGGTTCGGCGGCCCGGCGTAGCTTGCGGACCCAGTAGCCAAAGGTACTATACCGCAGCTCCTGCTGTTCGCAGTAGGCTTTCTGCGTCAGGCCAGATTGTTGCCAGGCCGCAATGTGTGACTGCCAGAATGACGCGCCTTCGGTGGCATCAGACATGTCCATCGATTTCTCCTATGTCGTGAAATTTCAGGAGAAAGTCTGCACGGGGTCAGGTGGGGAAAACAGGTGTGGATTCTTGGGCGCTTACGGCATAGTCCGCCACAGGATTCTTCACCCCCAGCAGGGGCATCAGGGTGGGGATGATATCCATGTGACTGGTCAGCCAGGGAATCTCCTCCGCTGCCAGCCATGGAGAGCGAAGCGAAGGCTGGTAGACCCCAGTAGCCGCGAGGCCGCACTGTTTTCCCGGCGTGCCTTGCGCCAGAGGGAAAACAAAGTAGGCCTCCGAACGTGGCGTCCAGTCATTGGGAGCCAAGTACGGAGCAGCAACGAGCTTGCGAAGTTGTTGCGTAGTGCTTGGTGACCAGGACGGCTGGGGCACAAATAGGTTGTCAAAGGCCGAGTCGATTTTGGGGACTGGGATGTCCCAAAATCTATCACGAGGCCGAAGACACGCTTGAGGGGCGCGGCCGGGAATGTGCAGCACCATGGGCACGTGTATCTGTTCCTCGTGGAATCCCGCATTGTGGCCCCAGTGTCCCTTTTCCATGAATTCTTCACCGTGGTCACCGGTAATCACAACGATGGTGTTTTCCAGCAGCCCCTGTTCTTCCAGCGTGTCGAGTATCCTGCCTATCTGCAGGTCCACGTGATGGGAGGCATTGATGTAGCGGTTCTTGAACTCACCCACATCCTTCTTCAGGCTTTCTCTCGACATGAGCGCGTAGTTCACGTCCTTGAGATACGGCGAGGCAATGGCGGAAGAGTCCGGAAAATCATAGCGTGCATGAGTCGATTCGAAAAAGAAAAAGCTCATGAAAGGCTTGCTCTTGTCCCGCTCTGTGATGAACCGGTTCACCGCCCCGGCGTTGTCGATATCACGCTGCCAGGGCTTCAGGGACATGTCCGCGTGATGCAGGTCTTTCGCGTCGATGGCTGCAAACAGGGGGCGGTCGAACTCCAGATAGGTGAAGGAGGCACTGGTGGTCATGTAGAACTGGTAGCCCTGATCCTTGAGCACATCCAGCAGTACCGGCCCACGGTTGGCTCCGAGAAAGGCATTCCAGTAAGCGCCGTAAAGCCCGTACATGAGGGAGAACAGCCCCTGGCGCGTGCCGTTGCCACCACTCATGTGCTGATCCAGTTTCAGCGAGCGTCCGGCAAACTTCCAGGTGTTGGGCATGATCTGGGGTGTCAGCATGTCCCAGCGCAGGGACTCCGCCACCAGCCAGACCATGTTCATCGGCTTCTGCGGCGGCACCACCTCCAGGGGTTTTAGAGGGTAATTGAGATCACCTTTGGCCATCCCGGCGGAGACAGAGCGTGGTCGCTTGTTTTCGTACCCGAGTTTCATCGCCAGGGACTTGAAGCGCACCCGGTTGTAAAGGGGAAAGGCATCCGCCACCTTGAGCACCGGCTGGTAATATTCCAGCCGGCTGATGCCATAGGCCAGGCGTTCACCCACTGCCAGCAGCACCAGCAGCAGGATCAGTTTCCTAGAAAATCCAATGCGGCTGCGGGGATGGTGGCGTACCAGCCAGTGCGCCGGCAGCAGCAGCAATGCTGGCGCCAGCAGCAGCACCACGGCGATGGCCGCAAACACCAGTTCCGCCTCACCGCTGCTGCCCAGGGAATCGATACCGCCCGGCGTGGTCACCAGGTTGATGACGAAACTGTTGATGTGGAAACCGAACAGCCCGTACAACCTGCCGTCGGCAAAGATCAGCAGATAGCTGACGCCGAACAACAGCACCGCCAGCATCCAGAACAGCCGCGGCCAGCGCCTGTAAAACAGCCGCCAGGCCAGATAACTCAGTGCGATGGCAGGGAGAATATAAACCAATGCATAGGTCAGCCACACGGCAACGCCATACAGCCAGGCACGCCAGTCTCCCGGCAGGCCGTTTTCCAGAAAACTGAAGCTCAGCAGGAGTGAAAAACCGTAGTTCAGCAGCCACCAAGCGCTGAGCATCTTCCGGGAGACATCAGTCATGGGCGGCATCTATCCAGTCTTCGGGCCAGGCACAGGCCAGCACCTTGGGAATGCCACCGTTTTCCGGTCGCAGCAGGAACACCGCCAGGCCGTAGTCTTCGTGACCCGCCGGTTTGAAGGGAATGAGCTTGTCCCCCTTCCCGTCTGTCAGCACACCCAGACAGGTGCTGAGGGTCACCATGACCTGGTTGCCGTCATGGGGTTTCAACAGCTGTTCCTGCAGATCCGCCTCGCAGTCTTCCCGCAGCCAGGGCACCACCTCCGGAACACGGCCGAATGCCAGTCTGGCCGTGGCTATCGCCCGGTCCACCTTGCTGCTGTACAGATCAAAATTATCGGACTGAAGTTTCCCAATTTTTTGGAGCAATGAATATTAGAGTCGACTAATATGGCGGATAAATTAGTACTTGGTAATATTCTTGTTTATTTTGTTTCTTTCGCTTGAAAAACAATAGGTTAC
>NZ_JBHNMF010000440.1:0-2738 GCF_048562965.1 Thiolapillus sp.
ACAGACCTGGATAAGGCCACAAGATGTTGTGGCGGAGATGAATGAAAGGAGAACAACGATGTTTTTGCTATTTATTTTTTTTGGTGCGCTGCTGGTACTGATTTTGATAGCCATGAACGAGAACGGCCAACTCCATAATCCGCCGGCGGAGGAACTGGCGAAGTACGAGGCCATCAAGGCGGAAGAAGACCGGCGGAGAATGGGGTTGGATGGTAGAAATGGAGGTTGTGAAGCATATAACCCCTTTGATGATCCTACCATTATTTCTGGTTTTCACATGTCTGCTATAGCGGACGTTTTCAGAACGGAATGGGACGACTGACCCGGACGTAACCTTAGCCATGTCGGGGCCGTTCACGGAGGATCATTCGCTGCACGCTCGATCAAAATAACCAGGGACCGGTCTCTCCCCAGGCCGGCCGGATTAACCAAGCTGTTGTTTTGTCGGGATGAGAGGGGCGGCAGGTCGATGCCTTTCTCCGCCAGTTCCTCCAGTTCCGGATTGTTATCCGGAAGTCCCGGGGCGCCACTCTGTTCAGTTGCCACCAACCGGGCCGCGTTCCAGCCATGAAGAGCATGCTCATACTCTGCCATTGAGGCATATTCCTGCGGGACGGGTTTGTTCTGGCGCAAGACCTCACCGAGTTCGGCATATGCTCTTCCCTTCAGGTTCGTTTCCAGCCCCGCCATACGCGCTTGCACGTAGCGTTGCTTGGCGGGGTCAGACAGGCCCAACACATCGGCTTCCTTGTTGAAAACGAAGCGCATGGTCTTGTCAGGATCCGGTATCCCGTTTGTGTAAAGGGCGGCGCCGCCCCGGTTTCGGGTCAGGTTGTTTAGCGCATCAGTGGCCATTATTCCATGGACCGTTGCATTGGGGACGCCTAGAGGGTCCTGTTTTTCCGGATCGAGTTCATCCGTTAGCAGCTTGGTAGCAGCTTCTCGTAAATCAGAAGCATTAGTAGATGCGCTCATGGCTTTCAGGCTATTGAATACGTTATCTGTACGCTGCGCCGTATTGATGAAGCCGTTGTCGTCTATAGCATTCTGGCGAATGTCGATTTTTCTTTTTGCCTTTTCCCCCACCTTGGAGTTGTCGAAGTGTTTTTTTGCTTCCGTCTTTCCACCCTTGGCGCGTTGCTTTGCCATGCTCACGCCCTTGTTGTGCATGGCACTGGGTGTTGGGGTGTTCACAAGCTTGTCATTGTAGGCCTGGGACGCAGCGTCAAACAAACCGCCTTCGCCTTTCGTATCCAGGATATCCTGCACCGGATGGCTGTCTGGGTGGCCGATGCCGCCCGACAGGTCATCGATTTGCTGGTTGGCCCGGGTGATGGCCGAGGTATCGGAGGATAGTCCAAGGTAGTCCTTGGCCATATCCAGTTTGAGTGAGGAATACTTCGAACTTGCTCGAGCAGTGGGCATGGCGGTGTCTTGATAGGCTACCCAATTACTGATGGCGTCCAGTTGTTCCGGTGTCATGGTGCGGTGGTATCCCATCTTATGCAATTGCTGACGCGTATCATCCAGCCGCTGGGCAAACTGTACTTTCGTATTCTGAGCGAGATTCTGCGCCGATGGGCCGGAACCGAAGTAACCTTTGTCCCGCATATTGTCCACGAACTGGTTGAACCGGTCCTGGTTCCACGAAGCAGAAGGACCGCTATCGCCGGCCTGCCAGCGGTTCGCCAGCACTTCGGCAATGGAGCCGCCGCTGGCACGAGTCGCGGACTGAACTTGCTGAGCGGTTTCCGTGATAGATTGTTGTTCGGCCAGAGCTTCCTCGTACTGCTGCTGATATTGCTCGGTCTCCTGGGCCATTTGTTGGAACTGCGCCGTATCCGACTCGATGGCCTGACGAAGAAGCGCGCCAACATCGGATTCAGTCAGCCGCCCTTCCTTCAGGTTCTGCTGATTGACCTTGTGCCCCTCCTCCGCGCCTTCCAGCAGTTTGTTGGCGATTTTGCCCGTGGCGCCAGCGCTGGCCTCCACACCGAGAACGGAAGCGATGGAACCCAGGGCCTGCTGAAGTTCTTTTTCAGCATTCTTGCCGGAGAATGAGCCATTCGCAATCCCTTGTAGTTTCGCCCCCAACCGCGCCATCACCTCATAGGCCTGTTCATTGGTGAGCTTCTTGTCATACCCCAAATCCTTGGCCACGGTTGCTGCCAAACTGTCGGCGAAGCTACCCTGGGTGGTTGTCTGGCTCTGCCCCGTAATATTCGAGCCGATCTGATTGATAGCGGCCTCCGTTCTTTGAGCGAGCCTCTGCCGTGAAGCTGCCACGGCAGAGCGGGCGGTCTTTGCGCGTTGTTTTGCACCGCTAACAGCACTAGATGCCTCTTTGGTAAAATTAACGTTTCCCGCTAAGCCCTTTAAGTAGGCGTTGGGGTCGGCCACTGATGAACCACGAGTATATTTGCTGCCAGGGCCAACCTGCATCCAAGCATTGCTGACCTTTTTGCCCCCATATGTGGAGAGCGGCTCCACCTTACGCAACTTGGGCGACGCTGAAGACGCATCGGTCTTGCTGGAAGCCGATTTACCCGCGGCCCCGGCAATGTTGGTCATAGCATAAGCGCCGCCGCCGAGGATGGCCAGGGTAATCATTGGTGTGGCCGCCAGGATTTCTGACGAAACCATGAGCTTTGTGGAAACGATATCGTAGAAGTGAATCGGATTGAAAGCGCCGTGCTGCCAGCTCCAGTAGAAGTTCTTAAATGCGGTTTTGGTTTGCT
>NZ_JBHNMF010000441.1:0-2733 GCF_048562965.1 Thiolapillus sp.
CCTGTGCGCCTCGGGCAAGATGACGGCAGACAGCCGCGCTCTGTTCCAGGCCATGCTCATGTTGTTCGAGGTGCTGAGGGTCGTGTTCATGGAAAAACGCACCCCAAAAAACAGCACCAACGTGGTGTTACGGTTATTGGTTGAATTCGGGGAGGGAAATTGCGCACTCACCCATGCAGGTAACAGCAGTGCATCCCTCCCTGATGCCCGGTGGCGTGGCATCAATGTCCGGGTGCTATACTCAAATGCCCTGTCATCACCCGATCCTGGTATTGCTGTTGCGGGTTCAACCCACCCGTTGCACTTGTGAGTTGAATCCGCGTGTGAGTAAAGCCCAATGCAGTTTATAGCCAATGGCCCGGAGATTCCCAATGTGCTCTTGCAGGCGCACGAAGAGGGGCGTGTGGTGTTCTTCTGCGGCGCTGGTATTTCTTATCCCGCTGGCCTGCCGGACTTCAAGGGGCTGGTGGAGCAAATCTACCGCCGAATTGGCACTGTGTTCACGGAACGCGAGCGCTATGCCTTCGACCGCGAGCAGTACGATGCCACGTTAAACCTGCTGGAACCGCGCCTACCGGGGGATGGGCGCTTGGCTATGCGCTGTGAGCTGGCGAAAGTGCTGGAGACCGGGTTGGGCCATAAGGATGCTTATGATACGCATGCCGCACTGCTGCACCTGGCGTGCAACCCTGAAGATACACTGCGACTGGTAACCACCAATTTTGACCGCATGTTTCACGCAGCGGCTAAACACACAAAGCAAAAGTTCCATGCGTACACCGCGCCGATGCTGCCCATTCCGAAAAACAGCCGCTGGAACGGGCTGGTTTACCTGCATGGCAGGCTGCCCGAAGAACCAGACGACACAGCCCTGAACCGGCTGGTGGTCACCAGCGGCGATTTCGGTCTGGCCTACCTCACCGAACGCTGGGCAGCCCGCTTCGTGAGCGAGTTGTTTCGTAACTACGTCGTCTGCTTCGTGGGCTACAGCATCAACGACCCGGTGCTGCGCTACATGATGGATGCGCTGGCTGCCGACCGGATGCTGGGCGAGGTCACGCCACAGGCCTGGGCACTGGGTGACTGCGAGCCGGGGCAAGAGCACCGCAAGACCATCGAGTGGGAAGCCAAGGGCGTCACGCCCATCCTGTACGAGGTACCCGCCGGCAGCCACGACCATTCGGCGCTGTACCAGACCTTGCACGCCTGGGCCGATACCTACTGTGACGACATACAGGGTAAGGAACGCATTGTTGACAACTACGCCCTGAAAAATCCATCAGACAGCACCGCGCAAAACGACTTCGTCGGCCGGATGCTGTGGGCCCTGTCGGACAAATCCGGCTTGCCGGCCAAGCGTTTTGCCGACTTCAACCCTGTCCCGTCTCTGGACTGGTTGCTGGAGGCCTTCTCGGACGAACACTTTCAGCACAGCGATCTGGCCCGCTGGCTGCGGCGCTATCTGAACGACCCGCGACTGATTATCTGGATCGCGCAACGCGAAGGTCCGTTGCCCAGTCAATGGGTGTTGAAGACCAGAGAAGCGCTGCATGATTTTGCCTCCCTGGAGCGTGACGGCAAGACTGCCGTGCTGGATGAGATTCGCTCACGCTCACCCAAGGCCATTCCTGGCCCCTTGATGCGCACGTTGTGGCGTCTGTTGCTGAGCGGTCGTGTGAAATCATCGGGGCGCGATTCCGATCCCAATTCTGATCTCTGTTCGAATCTCAAACGCTGGAAAGAGGATTTGAAACAGGAAGGGGTCACTGCCACACTGCGCTGGGAGTTACGTGAGATGCTCGCCCCCCAGGTTGTCCTGAAAAAGCCGTTTTTCAGGGACAATGAGGCAGAGAACATCGACGAACCCACACAGATCAGTCAGTTGATGGAGATGGACTGGGAGCTTGCACTGACCACGGATCATCTGCATTTGGCCCTACACGAAATTGCCGACGAACACTGGACATCGGCCTTACCGCTGTTGCTTGAGGACTTCCAGCAGCTGCTGCGCGATGCGCTGGACTTGCTGCGCGAGTTGGGCGAAGCCGATGACCGCAAAGACCAGTCGTATATCGCCTTGCCAGCGATCAATTCAGACCAGCAGGACCCGGAATTCAGCGGGTGGGTATCCTTGATCAAGTTGCTGCGCGATGCGTGGCTGGCGGTTCTCGATGTCGACAGTGCGCGGGCCACACGGATAGCCCAGTCGTGGTTCGAACTGCCTTATCCCACCTTCAAACGTCTGGCCCTGTTTGCCGCCAGTCAGGATGGCTGTATCGCACCCGAACAGTGGGTGGAATGGCTGCTGGCCGATGATAGCTGGTGGTTGTGGCCTATGGAAACGGGGCGAGAGGTATCTTGGCTGCTTGTACGGCAAGGACGCCAATTGACTCCCGCTTCTCAGGCCCGTCTCGAAAAGGCCATTCTGAGGGGCCCGCCGCGCAGAAAATGCCGGAATGATCTTGATCCGGACAAAGAACGGATAGCATATCTAGTGGGATATCCCATCAAATTAAATTTGGCCGCCCTGGAAAAATCGGGACTGGTGCTGAATGCTGCCGCACAAACCCGATTAGCTGAGCTGTCCACTGTTTATGCAAAACCGGGCGACTATGAGGAACTTTGGGAGAGCATCCTCCCACCCCGTACGCGGCGTGATCTCGTGCCATGGTTGAAGAAGCCGCTACGATTTCCACTCTACAGTGAGGACGCATTGCGAGAATTCGCGCAAGG
>NZ_JBHNMF010000442.1:0-2732 GCF_048562965.1 Thiolapillus sp.
GAGAATCTCTTCTCTTGGTGAGTACCTTGGCACGAGAAATGGGCTATCGGGCTATCTTGGCCACGTCCCGGCGCCCAAAAACGCCGGAACTAGGGGATCGGTGAGCGATGCGGGCTAGGCCGTCACCCGCTTTTTCATGACGCGAAAAGGCCTGGCCTTCCTGCTACGGGGAATCCGCAGAAGCATGAGTAAACTGAAAATGCCCAGGTAGACCATGGGTTCCAGCAGATCGGCCTTGACCAGCCAGATGAAATGCAGCACGGCGAGCAAGGCCGCGACATACACCAGCCGGTGCAGCTGTTTCCAGCGCAGGCCCAGACGCCGCATGCTGAGGGCATTTGATGTGGCTGCCAGCGCCGTCAGTATCAGGAAAGACAGGAAGCCTACCGTGATGTAGGGACGCTTGGCGATATCCGCCAGCATCCCTCCCCAGGCGAATTCCCTATCCAGCCACAGCCACACCAGCACGTGCAGGCTGGCGTAGAAAAAACTGAACAGGCCAAGCATGCGGCGCAACAGCACGGGGCGGCGCCAGCCCGTCAGACGGCGCAAGGGCGTGATGGCCAGCGTTATCAGCAGAAAGCGCAACGCCCAGCTGCCGGTCTCATGACTCAGCGCTTCGACGGGATTTGCTCCCCGGTTGTCACTGAATGCCGCACACGTCATGTACGCCAGGGGCAACAGTGAAGCCAGAAAAACAAGAAGACGCCACTTTTTCATCAGAAATTCTTTCTCAGATCCATTCCCTTGTACAGGCTGGCCACCTCATCGGCGTAGCCGTTGAACATCAGGGTATCTTCCTTGCTGCCGAAAATGCCTCTGCCCAGTACGCGATGGCGTTTCTGGCTCCAGCGCGGATGAGATACTTTCGGGTTCACGTTGGCATAGAAGCCGTATTCATCGCCCGCGATACGGTTCCAGGTATTCCTCGGCTGATTTTTTGTAAAGCGGATGGAAACAATGGATTTTATACTCTTGAAGCCATATTTCCAGGGAATGACCAGACGCAGTGGCGCCCCGTTCTGTCCGGGCAACACTTCGCCATAGAGCCCTGTTGCCAGGAACGCCAGGGGATGCATGGCTTCATCGATGCGCAGCCCTTCACGATACGGCCAGTCCAGCACTTTCCGGGCCTGCCCGGGCAGACGTTCGGGATCGTACAGCGTCTTGAACTCCACGTACTTGGCCTTTGAAGTAGGCTCGAAGCGCTTGAGAAACTTGCCCAGCGGAAGACCCACCCAGGGTACGACCATGGCCCAGGCCTCCACACAACGGAAACGGTAGATACGTTCCTCTTGCTCCAGTTTGAGGACATCTTCGATGTCCATGACCCCCGGCCTGGCACATTCCCCGGATACTTCGATGCTCCAGGGGCGGGTCTTGAGTGCATCGGCGTTCTCGGCAAGGCGCCCTTTTCCCATAGCCAAGTTCGTAGAAATTGTTGTAGGTGGTTATGCTCTTGTACCTGGTGGGTTCGAGGTCCTCACCATAATCCGTTTCTTTCAGCGGAACGATCCTGGGATTCCTGCCCGGTCCGGAATAGACCGCAGAAGCCAGGCCGCTGGCACCTCCCAGCATCAATCCCGCGCCAACCGCCACGCCTGCCTTGATAAGTTGCCGGCGTTTCAACCAGACTTCCCGGTCTGTAATCTCGGAAGGTCTGATCTGTCCAGGTCGGTATATCCGCATCCAAAATCTCCAGTAAAAAAACATGCCGAACCGTTGCCAGGCGGTAAAGCCGGGCAACGCTGCTACACATTAGAACCATTCCAGATGAAAATTCTTTCACCCGCTACAGCAATTTCGCCTGAGACAGGCCTCTGTGCGCCGTCCGACAGCCCGGGTAATCATCTGTATCGCTGCCAGCTCAATAATACCTTGAGGAAGGGGTATCCTGTGTTTCCGCCGGCGTACTCGGGGCCGGGGATTCCAGCGCACGGCTTTCCTGCCCTTCCACGATGGGTTTCAGGTAAATTTCAACCCGCCGGTTGAGCTGGCGGCCGGCTTCTGTGGCATTGCTTGCACGGGGATCACTTTCTCCTCTTCCCTCGATCTGCAGCCTGTCGCTGCGTACTCCGTGGCTCATGAGATAATCACTCACCGCACGGGCCCGGCGCTCCGACAATCTCTGGTTATAGGCTTCTGAACCGACACTATCGGTGTAACCGACGACATGCACGATGGTCTTGTCGTATTTCTTGATGATATTTGCAAGCTTGTCCAGCGTATCCCTGAAACCGTGCTTGATAGTGGCGCTGTCAAAATCGAAGGAAACCTCGTTGTTCAGAGTCAGTTTCAGGCTTTCATCCTTCATGCGCTGTATTTCCAGTTCATGCGCCGCCTGTTCCCTGGCAAGCTCTTCTTCGAGCTCCCGCTGCTGCTTGTCCATGTAGTATCCGACACCACCACCTGCCAGCGCCCCCAGCGCTGCACCCACGTAGGCACCGTTCTTGTGGCTGATCTGATGCCCGATGACTGCACCAGCCACGGCACCAACCATGGCACCTGTCTTGGTTTTCCGGTTCGGATCAGACGGGTCCGTGCAACCTGCCAGTACCACCATACCCGACAGGGCAAGTATTCCAAGTGTATTTTTCATGGTCTTTTCTCCATACTAGAGTTTAGAGTTTCAGAGGAGAAAAACCACTAAAAATCTCAAAAAATAGTTGACATAGCAAGGCGCGGCCTCTCAGAAGAGAAATCAACACAAACTTCTGGAGGCCGCTATGGAC
>NZ_JBHNMF010000443.1:0-2726 GCF_048562965.1 Thiolapillus sp.
GCAGCCAGAGCACGAGCCAGAGGCTATCGAAACAACCGAACTTTTATAACTATGATCTACATGATTGCCAGCCCGGCGGGTTCCATACTGAAATCCATATGAAACGTCGAAGAGCCACTGCTCTTCTGTACCATACTTTTCGAGAAATTTCGGCAAACTGAGACCTTTTTGAAATTGGATGATATTCTTTGCCATGTCCGCCACCACACTAAGACACTGATTCTATGTATGTTCTATTATAGTCCAATTTCTGTATGCGTGGCTGAATATCGTGGGTAATCAAGTAAGTTAATGACATTGGGGTTCAGCTTTACACGAGGAAAACCAAATGAAGAAAATCATCATAACCACAATTGCAGCGATTGCACAACCAGCAAACGCCATCACCGTGCACCGCGTCACAAGCCTGGCGGATCACGGAAACGGAACACTGCGAGCCGCCGTTGCAGCAGCTGCAGCAGGCGACAGAATCACATTCGCGCCGTGGCTGTACGAAAAAACCATCCGCCTGGATAGTGAAATCAGCATTAACAAAAATCTGCGCATCGAGGGCGACATAAACGGCGACAGACGGCCAGACATCACACTGGACGGACAACATCAACACAGACTGCTAAACATCGCAGCAGGCGCAACGGTTACGCTCTGGGCGATATCACTGGAACACGGTAAGGCAACACAAGGCGGAGCCATCTACAACCGGGGAAATATAACGGCACAGTTCTGCCGGATCAACGAAAACCATACAACAGTCATCGGCGGCGGTATCTACAACCGCGGAAAAATAACAATTGACCATACCAGCATGCGGGACAACATAGCACCGCGAGGAGGCGCAATCTTCACGGGGAAACTAGAAGAGTCAGACGCTGCGGATACAACACTGAACGCGTCAACGTTTGCCTGGAATCGGGCACTAGAGCACGGCGGCGTAATGTACAATTACAGTGGAAAATTCCGGTCATTCAGAAGCACATTTTCCAAAAATGTTGCGCAAGCTTATGGAGGTTGGGAACATAACACCATGCCAAAAGGTAGCGTGTTATACGCTTACGGCGGCAGCAACGAATTCACAGACAGCACACTAAAAAACAATAAATCCGCACCATTGCGAGACCCAGAACTAAAGGAATGCACAACTGCAGCCCGCAGAAATCGTTGCCGCGGCTGCTCATGTAGACCAGATGCCGAAAGGAAAGAAAACAACAAAAACCGCCGTATAAACAACGGCGGCACACTCTTCAACCACGGCGTATTAAACAATCCTCAGCCAATAAAACTAATACGAACAGTCATATCAGAATCACGAGGCAGAAACTGCGGCGGATGGGGCACATTCACACTAGACCATACCTGGTCAGATGATGATACATGCGATGGCGACGCAAATTTTTCCGAACCCGGTACCAGCAGAGGAGACGCCAAACTGGGACCACTAATGGACCTGGGCGGATACACATACACATACGCAGCGTTACCAGACAGCGGACTGATCGACGCGGCTGGATCAGTATGCGCAGCCGCTGATCAACGGGGAGCACGCCGAACAGAATTTATGGATCCACACTGCGACATTGGCGCGGTAGAAACAAACGCACATCCACCGACACGGCTACGACCGCAAACAATCAACACAACACCACCAGCAGAACACAACGAGGACCTTGCAGTGCTACACAAACGAATAACGGCACAGCAGGCAGACATTTCAGCAAAGACGGAAACAATCAGGGCACAGCAGGCAGACATTTCAGCAAAGACGGAAACAATCACGGCACAGCAGGCAGACATTTCAGCAAAGACGGAAACAATCACAACACTGCAAACACAACTGCAAACACTCAACAATCAACTGGCAGCAGTACAAGAACGCATAACAAACAAAGACGGCGACATAACACAACTAAAAAAACAGGCGGCAGAACTTGAGCGCAAAATCGCCGAGCACCAGGCGCGGATTGCAGAACTGGAAGCGCCGGATGATCTGGAAATCACGATCGGCGACGCGGGAGAAATAAAACGCCTGACACTAAACGGAAGCGACGCGCTACACGAATCAGAAACCAGCGTCAGAATAAGAAACACAACGCAGCAACTAAAAAACACAACCACGACACACGTACACGAACGGCCAGACGGCACAAAAACGTCAGCCGGACAATTCGACGGGGAAAACGGAACAATACACTGGGAAATTGTGACGAGAACAATACCAGGCACAAACTGGCACGTCAGCCGGTGGACATTTAACAGCAACGAGGCATTCGGAGATGTCGCAGTCGGAATATATGCAGACATCGACATACAGCCGTACACACGTTTTAACGGCCTAATCGTGGGCGGCACAAACCACGATAACAGGTTATTGATCACCGACAGGCCGAACCCATCGGAAGGGATCGCACTTGGACTTAGGGCACTGAAAAACGCCAACAGCATGGGTTGGGTCGGTAGCCCAGACATTTATCACGGATACAACGGCGAGGTACTAGACGCGTCAATTCTCACAGGTCCATATAGCGGCTGGGGCAGCTACACACCAGACAGCAACAAATACCCGGGCGCCGCCGGCTACGGACCGGCAGACGTTGCTATAGCGATAGGAATACAACTCAAACCAACCGCAAAACTGGCCAGTTTTGAAAGCACCGTTGTTGGCGCACCAAACGGATACGTCGAAAACTGATAGTAACTACTCACCCCTAAGATGAGTACAAGCCTGCCTC
>NZ_JBHNMF010000444.1:0-2723 GCF_048562965.1 Thiolapillus sp.
GCCTATTGCCGCATCTCCAGTTACCTGCAGACCATGGCAAATCAGGGATACAATCCGCTGGTCGCCATTCAAATGGCCTTTTCGGGACAGCTCTATGCTGATAGGGGTGAGTAGTTACCCAGAATGAAGAACTCTCCACCCTGTACCGTGCGCTTATCGAGCGGGGTAATGTATCCTTGGAAGAGGCATTGCATGTCGGTGGCTACATCGAGGAACTTGATATCGGCGATCTCGAGGAGGCTATCGCGGAATCCTCCCATGCCGATGTGGTGCAGGCATATGAAAATCTCGAACGGGGTTCCAGAAATCACCTGCGGGCATTTGTCGGCCAGATCGAAAACCTGGGCATCGTGTATGAAGCGCAGCTGATGTCACAGGAAGAAGTGGATGCCATCGTCAACAGCGCGACGGAGCGTGGTGGCAAAGGCCGTGGCAAGCGGCGCGGTGGACGCTGACAAAGTCATTGCCCAGGGATGGGCTGCAACTGGGGTAGAATTCCCCATCCTTCTACGATTACTGGAACAAATGAATGTGTAAATTTTGCTGGACTGTCCTGTTGCTTCTGCTGCTCGCTATTGGCGCCGCGGTGTATAAATTCGGTTTTGTCGGCAGTGTGGTACAGGCACCGGATGGTCGCCAGGCGCTGCAACTGACCACAGCCGAGCGCAATATGGTGCTGGGTGAGATGCGTGATTTCCTGGTGGCCGTACAGGCAATCATCGCCGCGACCAATACAGAGGATATGGCAGCTGCGGCGGCAGCGGCCAGGAAAGTGGGTATGGCCGCCCAGACCGCTGTGCCACCGGCGCTCATCGGCAAGCTGCCCCTGGAGTTCAAGAAACTGGGATTCGGCACCCACTCGAAATTTGACCAGCTGGCGCTGGATGCCGAGCAGCTGGGTGACCCCTTGCAGACCCGGGAGCAGCTGACAGCCCTGATGAACAACTGCGTGGCCTGTCACGCGACCTATAGCCTGGTGGCCACGGACTGATTTTCTCCGCCTGTCCGGCGGAGTTCTCACCGTGGAGGTGAACCATGAAAATTTTGAACGAGACAATGGTCTTGCTGGCTGCGGGCAGTTTACTGGTGCTGGCGGTTCAGGCGGCAGAGATGCCAGCCAGAGGCTCCATTCCTTTTACCGTCTATGATCAGGACGGCAACGGCAGTATCAGCCAAACCGAATTTTCTGCGGCAAGGGCTGAGCGCATGGCGGGGAAAGCTGCTGCGGGCATGCCCATGCGGGGTATGGGCAGCCAGCCGTCATTTTCCATATTCGATGCCGATGGCAATGGGCAGCTGAGCGCTGAGGAACTGGCGGCAGGTCAGCAGAAGATGCAGCAGCAACGGCGAGGCATGGGTAGTGGACAGGGCCGTGGCATGGGAAGAAGCGGCAACATGCCAGCTTTCGATGACTTCGACCTGAACAGTGCGGCAGGATCGTGGAAGAAGAATTCCTCAAGGCCCAGGGGCAGCGTATCAGCGAGGGTTCCCAGGCGGGTTATCCCATGCGCAATATTGGCAATATTGCCGTGTTTGGTGATGTCGACAGCAATAGCGATGGCAGCATCAGCCCGGAGGAATTTTCAGCGCACCGGATGCAGCATCGGCAGCAGAGAATGCAGCAATAGGAGTTGCCGGATTAGCGCCTGATTTCAGCCAGCATATCGCGAGCCAGTTTCTCCATCCTCTCGAGGCTGGTATCTGATTTTTCCAGAAAGTCATTGTCGTAATGACCGGGGTCGGCCCAGTGCCGGCCTTTGATCTGGCAACGTTTCGCCAGTTTGTTCAGGCCAAGATCTTCAAGGGTAAAAGCAAGTTCCGTCCACAATACGGCAAGGTTTCGCTCGATCTCGTGATCCCGTTTCCCGCTGTCATGCAGTCGCCTCAAATAAACTGCTGTTTCTCTGGCGGCAACGATGACTTTCCTCAGGGCTTCTACGGATTCCTGCTTTCTGGCGGTTTTTGCCCGTCGAAGATTCGCCAGCCAGCGGGAACCGTGGCTGAAAAGTTCTCCCAATGCCTTGCTTGTGAGGGTGTTCATCCGGTAGCTTCCCCATTGCTCATTTCTTGGGAAGGAATATCCTCAGTGATCTGTTTGATGATTCTGGCACAGACTTTTGGTTGGGTTTGCAGGATGAAATGTGGACCGGGCACCTCTTTTAAAACCATGCTTGGTACCAGTGCTTTCAGTTCTTCCATTTTCCGGCGGGAAATCAGTTTGTCGTCTTTGGCCAGGATGTAGGTACAGGGTACCTGTGGCGTTTCCTTTCTGCATGGCAGTCGAGCCATTTCCTGTAGGCGATATTTCAGGATTTGGGGCTCCACGCGGTTCAATACCTGTCGAAACCGTTTCAGCAAAGGACTGTTTTCGCCATCGCCCAACAGGTAGTGTTTCAATATCAGAGATGGAAGAGACATTATCCCAAGGGGAAGGTGGGCTGCCAAGCCACATAGCCGGTTTGGACGACTGATGAATGATGCAGCGAAAACCAGATCCTGAATCCGTGATTCCAGAACGTCAAAACCCGCATTTTACCGACATGACTCGGCAGGAGCCTCTGTAATCGGCATGACATCGAATATTTGTCTGGATGGATCAGCAAACTAGAGTTTAGAGTAAGCAACATTGTTCCACCGTATATTTTCGGGTGAAATAAAGTTGCTATTTTGTTCATACTGCCCGTTAGAGCTTGTTCTATACGCTGATTGCTGCATCCTGCTCA
>NZ_JBHNMF010000445.1:0-2717 GCF_048562965.1 Thiolapillus sp.
GCACCGGATTTCTCATCGTCTTTTTTCGGTTTTTCAATTGAATTTCAATGACTTGGCATTTATAGACGGGAACTAGTTATATATCATTCTTATGCTCAACTTAGCGCTGTAAAATAAAATGTCAATGTATTTGAAAGAAAAACGACATTTGATTTGACCGCGGTCAAACAGCGGTTCGCTTGGTCAAAACGATGATGGGTGCCGGGAAGACCATCGATGACAGACATGCCGCCATCAAACTCACGACACAAATTGCTGCGTTGGTACAAGATTAAAAAAAAGCAGTCTGTGCAAATACACAAACGGCTTTGTTACGCCGGAGGGGGTGTACCGCTGACGCAATATCCACCTTGCCAACAGAACATGGGCAAGGTTCCGGTGGTTTCAATCAGGAAGAAGGGCTGTCCTGCTCTTTTTGTGGCACACGCAATCGGATGGACAATTCACGCAACTGCTGAGCCGAAACCTCAGATGGTGCTTCGGTAAGCAGGCAGGCTGCACTCTGGGTCTTTGGAAAAGCCATCACATCGCGGATACTGTGTGCTCCTGCCATGAGCATTACCAGCCGGTCCAGACCAAAGGCCAGGCCGCCATGGGGAGGACAGCCGTATTCCAGGGCGTTCAGAAGGAAACCAAACTTGTCCTGAGCTTCCTGCTCTTCGATACCCAGCAGTTCCAGCACCTGACTCTGCACCTCGGAGCGGTGGATACGCATGGAGCCGCCACCGACCTCAGTGCCGTTGAGCACCATATCGTAGGCCCGGGACAGGCAAGCGCCCGGGTCAGTCTTCAGCAGACCCAGGTGGGCCTCCTGTGGCGCAGTGAACGGATGATGCAGGGAAGTCCAGCGTTTGGCGCCAGCATCCCACTCGAACATGGGAAAATCCACCACCCACAGGGGGCGCCAGTCGCCTTCCATGAGGCCAAGATCCTCGCCCAGCTTCACGCGCAAAGCGCCCAAAGCTTCGTTTACCACCGTTGCCTTGTCAGCACCGAAGAAAATCAGGTCGCCATCCTCGGCGCCGGTGCGCTCCATGATGCCGCTCACTGCTTCATCCGGCAGGAACTTGAGTATGGGCGACTGGAGGCCCTCGCGGCCCTTGGTCTCCCACCCGTTGACTTTGATGTACGCCAGACCACGGGCACCGTAGATACCGACATACTTGGTGTAATCATCGATTTCCTTGCGGCTCAGTTTACAGCCCTGGGGTACACGCAACGCTGCAACCCGGCCATCCGGATCCTTTGCCGGACCGGAAAACACCTTGAAATCCACATTTTCCATCAGATCGGCCACGTCCTTGAGCTCGAGAGAGCAACGCAGATCTGGCCGATCCGAGCCATATCGGTCCATGGCTTCGGCATAGGTCATGCGCGGGAAGGGATCCGGCAGATCGACATCCAGGGCGCCCTTGAAAACGCCACGGATCATGTCTTCCATGTGCTGCATGATCTGCTCTTCGTTCATGAAGGACATTTCCACGTCCAGCTGAGTGAATTCGGGCTGACGGTCGGCGCGCAGATCCTCGTCGCGGAAACAGCGCACGATCTGGTAATAACGATCCATACCGGACATCATCAGCAACTGCTTGAACAGCTGGGGTGACTGGGGCAGAGCAAAGAACTTGCCGGCATGGGTACGGCTGGGCACCAGGTAGTCCCGGGCGCCTTCCGGCGTGGCCTTGGTGAGCATGGGCGTTTCCATGTCCATGAAGCCGTTGTTGTCCAGGTATTCGCGCAGCAGGCGGGTCACGTTTGAGCGAAGTTGCATGCGTTCCAGCATTTCCGGGCGGCGCAGATCGATGTAACGATAGCGCAGGCGCAGCTCTTCCGAGACATCATCATCGTCCAGGACGAAAGGAGGCGTCTTGGCGGCATTGAGGATTTCCAGTTCCTTGCCCAGCACCTCAATTTCCCCTGTGGAGATCTCGGGGTTCACCGTACCTTCGGGACGGTGGCGCACCCTCCCCTTCACGCGCAGCACATACTCGGTACGTACTTTCTCCGCGGTAGCGAACACATCTTCCACGTCCGGATCATAGACTACCTGGACCAGGCCGGTGCGGTCGCGCAGATCGATGAAGATCACGCCCCCGTGGTCGCGGCGACGGTTCACCCAGCCGCAAAGTTCAACTGTTTCATCGACCTCGGCTACGCCGGGTTCGCCACAATAATGACTACGCATCAATCCAATCCTGAAATTGTTCCTGAATCTGGGATTCAGGCTATATACAATGAAAACACCCCGGAAATCCGGGGTGTCAAATTCAACCGCAAATCCGAAGATTCAGGTCAACCACAACCACATTTTCCGCCGCCGCAACTGCCCGACGACGAGCCGCCCTTGCCGGAATCCGCCAGGTTTTTCTTCTTGCCTGACTTGAAATCCGTCTCATACCAGCCACCGCCCTTGAGGCGGAAACCCGATGCCGAAATCAGCTTCACAAGCTTGGGCTCACCACATTCCGGACACTCCTTCAGGGGCGCGTCGCTCATTTTCTGCATCGCCTCGAACTCATGCCCGCAGGCATCACAACGATATTCGTAAAAAGGCATGGCAACCTCCTGCTATCAATTTTACAAGGGAGTAAACTGTTTAACTAGAGTTTAGAGTAAGCAACATTGTTCCACCGTATATTTTCGGGTGAAATAAAGTTGCTATTTTGTTCATACTGCCCGTTAGAGCTTGTTCTATACGCTGATTGCTGCATCCTGCT
>NZ_JBHNMF010000446.1:0-2695 GCF_048562965.1 Thiolapillus sp.
ACTAGGGAAGCGCTGATTTGTTCTGGACGAAGCAGATTGTGGCTGAAATGTTCGAGAACAAGGCGAAGTTCGCAGCCAATACCCCAGGGCACCCTCTCTTGCGCAAGCGCAATTCACCTTGTAGCAGGCTATTGGCAAGAACTTCAACGTAGCTATCGGACATTTCAGGTGCAAGATGCGAGTTCATGAATAGATCAGCGCTTCCCTAGGGTGTGAATCGTTCAGTTTGTGTATAATAGCGCGTTCACTGGGCGTCAGGGGGATTGGTATGCCTTTCGCCTGAGTTTACGCTAGTTAAAATTATCCAGTGATTTCAATGGCCTGAAGGCTTTTGAGGCGGCGCTGCCGCCATGCGAAAGTGGCGGAATTGGTAGACGCGCTGGATTTAGGTTCCAGTGGGGCAACCCGTGGGAGTTCAAGTCTCCCCTTTCGCACCAGACAAGGTGGGCGCTATCCGTGGGGGAGCGTCCTTGACTATTAACCAGACAGACAACACTGTCGGAGAATGTTTCAATGCAAGTATCTGTTGAATCGGGTGAGGGCCTGGTAAAACGTCTATTGGTTAACCTGCCTGCAGACAAAGTAAATGAACTGGTTGATGCCAAGCTGAAGGAAGCGGCCCGAACCGTGCGCATGGATGGCTTTCGTCCCGGCAAGGTGCCCATGCGCGTGGTGAAGCAGCGTTATGGCGAGCAGGTCAAAAAGGATGCTTACGGCGAACTCATTCAGTCCAGTTACTACGAGGCGGTAACCCAGGAAAACCTGAAGCCCGTGGGCGATCCCAGCATTGAACTGCGCGAAGACGAAGCTGATGGTGGTCTGGCCTACACCGCGACTTTCGAAGTCATGCCCGAGATCGAGGTGGCTGATTTGACTGCCCTGGAGATCAAGCGTCCCGTCACCGAAGTGGTGGATGCCGATATCGACAACATGATCGAAAAGCTGCGTCAGCAGCGTACCGAGTGGACAGATGTGGATCGCGGCGCGCAGAATGATGACCGCGTTACCCTGGATTTTACCGGCCTCATGGACGGTGAAGCCTTTGAAGGTGGTACCGCCAGCGATATTCCCCTGGTATTGGGTTCCGGTACCATGATTCCCGGCTTCGAGGAGGGGCTGTTGGGCGCCAAGGCAGGTGACAAGCCTGTGCTGGAACTGAAATTCCCGGAAGACTACCGCGTGGAGAATCTTGCGGGCAAGGATGTTACCTTCGAAGTGGAAGTCAAGGCGGTTGCCGAGCCCAAATTGCCCGAATTGGACGAGGAATTCGTCAAGTCCATGGGTGTTGAAGACGGGACAGAAGAAAGCCTGCGCAACGAGATCCGTGAAAATATGGAACGCGAAGTGCGTCAGAAGGTAAAGGGCCGCACCAAGGAGCAGGTGATGGATGCCCTGCTGGCAGCCAACGAATTCACTGTGCCGGCAGCCATGATATCCCAGGAAGCTGCTGCCCTGAAGCAACAGACCCAGCAGGAAATGGCGCAGTCCGGCCAGCAAAGTACCGTTGATCTGCATGTCAGTGTTTTCGAGCCCCAGGCGGAGCGCCGGGTGAAACTGGGACTGCTGGTTGGTGAAATCATGCGCAAGAACGAGATCGAAGTCGATCAGGCGCGCGTGGATGAAGCTATTGCCGAACAGGCTTCCACCTTCGAAAACCCCCAGGAAATCATCGACTGGTACAAGGAGAACGCCCAGGCGCGTGCTTCTGTAGAGAACGTGGTGCTGGAAGATCAGGTGGTTGACATGATTCTCGATCAGGCCAAGGTGGAAGAAGAACAACAACTGTCCTTCGATGAATTGCTGAACAATCAGAATCAGGCTTAATCAGAGAGTAATTACATGCATGACAATCATCCGGCAGGCCATTTGGATCCCATTAACCTGGGATTGATACCCATGGTCGTTGAGCAGACCCCCCGGGGAGAGCGCTCTTACGACATCTATTCACGTCTTCTCAAGGAACGCGTGATCTTCTGCGTGGGGTCGGTGGAGGATCACATGGCCAATCTGATCGTGGCGCAGCTGCTGTTCCTCGAATCGGAAAATCCGGACAAGGATATCCACCTGTATATCAACTCGCCAGGCGGCTCCGTGACTGCAGGCATGGCGATCTACGACACCATGCAGTTCGTGCGGCCTTCCATCAGCACCATGTGTATCGGCCAGGCTGCCAGCATGGGTGCTGTCCTCCTCACGGGAGGGGAAAAGGGCAAGCGTTTCTGCCTGCCCAATTCCCGCGTCATGATCCACCAGCCTCTGGGCGGTTTTCAGGGGCAGGCCACCGATATCGAGATACACGCACGCGAAATTCTGCTGATTCGTGAAAAACTCAACAAGATTCTTGCTCACCACACCGGGCAGTCCCTTGAAACCATTGGGGAAGATACGGAGCGGGACAACTTCATGGGCGCGGAAGAATCACGGGAATACGGCCTTGTCGATGAAGTGCTGGGTGAGCGCGGCGAGGCGGACGATTCTGAGTAATGCAGCTGCCGCCATAATCATCCTGTTGGTCAGAGAGTCGGTCATTTCCCGGGAGATGGCCGGCTTTTTTGTTTTGCTGAGAACACACACGCTATCGCTGCCAGCCATGGAGAGCGAAGCGAAGGCTGGTAGACCCCAGTAGCCGCGAGGCCGCACTGCTTACCCGTCGTGCGCATAGCGCCAGAGGGGAAGCAAAGTAGGCATCCAAACG
>NZ_JBHNMF010000447.1:0-2692 GCF_048562965.1 Thiolapillus sp.
TCAAGCGTGTCTTCGGCCTCGTGATAGATTTTGGGACATCCCAGTCCCCAAAATCGACTCGGCCTTTGACAACCTATTTGTTCCCCAGCCGTCCTGGTCACCAAGCACTACGCAACAACTTCGCAAGCTCGTTGCTGCTCCGTACTTGGCTCCCAATGACTGGACGCCGCGTTCGGAGGCCTACGTTGTTTTCCCTCTGGCGCAAGGCACGCCGGGAAAACAGTGCGGCCTCGCGGCTACTGGGGTCTACCAGCCTTCGCTTCGCTCTCCATGGCTGGCAGCGACAGCGTGACCGTCTATGAAGCCCTGGCCGAAGCCGGTGGCATGACCCGCTATGGCATTCCCTATTACCGGTTGCCACCCGAAGCGTTGGACAACGACGTGGACGTGATCGTCTCCATGGGTGTGGAGATCCGCTACAACACCCGGGTAGGCAGCGATATCACCATGGAAGAACTGCAGCGGCAGCATGACGCGGTGTTGCTGGCCATCGGTCTGCAGATGGGGTGCTCCACCCGCATTCCCGGCAGTGATCATCCCCGGGTATTCCGCGCCGTGGATCTGCTGCGCATGGCAGGGGCGGGAGAAGATTTTGAAACGCCGCGCCAGGCCATCGTGATCGGTGGCGGCAACGTGGCCATGGATATCGCCCGCACCCTGGCGCGTTTGCAGAAGCAGCACTACCATGAGGTGAAGATAACCGTGCTGGCCATGGAGAGAGAGGCAGACTTTCTCGCCGATCCCGTGGAGATCAGGGAGGCCCGGGAAGAGGGCATCCATATCATCGATGCCAGGGGGCCGAGGGAAGTCATGGTCGAGAATGACGAGCTGACCGGGCTCAAAACCTGGCGGGTGAAAGCCATCTTCGATGAACAGGGCCGTTTTGCGCCCACTTACGATGAAGCGGATGAGCAGTTTCATCCCGGTGACATGGTGGTCGAGGCCATCGGCCAGATGGCGGATGTGTCCATACTGGGCGATGAACTCACCGAATCCCTGGAATGGAACCGGGGGCGTATCCAGATCGACAGGGATGGCCGGACGGCCGTGGACTGGCTCTGGGCGGCGGGCGACATGGTCACGGGTCCCGACGTTGTGCATGCGGTTGCCGACGGTCACCGTGTGGCAGCGTCCATAGACAGTCGCTGCCAGCCATGGAGAGCGAAGCGAAGGCTGGTAGACCCCAGTAGCCGCGAGGCCGCACTGCTTACCCGTCGTGCGCATAGCGCCAGAGGGGAAGCAAAGTAGGCATCCAAACGCGGCGTCCAGTCATTGGGAGGCAAGTACGGAGCAGCAACGAGCTTGCGAAGTTGTTGCGTAGTGCTTGGTGACCAGGACGTCTGGGGCACCAATAGGTTGTCAAAGGCCGAGTCGATTTTGGGGACTGGGATGTCCCAAAATCTTTCACGAGGCCGAAGACACGCTTGGTTATCCAGACAACAGAGAAACGGACATGAGTGAAATAGGCAAGAGTGGCAGGGAGCAACTGGAAGGCAAGAAGAGCATTGCCGAGATTCTCGATGTGGCCATTTCCTTCGAGAAGACAGCACGGGATTTCTACCGTGACCTGGCGCCGAAAGTGAGCAAAAATATCCGCTGGCTGGTGGAAGACCTGGCGATCGAGGAGCAGGGGCATTATGATCTGTTCAAATCGCTGAAAAGCCGCCCGGATATCGAAACGCACCTTTCCAGCGAAGTCGCCACACCTGCCAGTGACAGAAAATTTTCGGATGCGGTGCTGTTACCGGATCTGGGGGACAGTCCGGATGACCAGGAAGTCCTGCGCTATGCACTGTATCGTGAACACACCGCCATGGAACAGTACCAGTCGCTGGCGGAAACGGCGCCCGATGGCGCATTGCGGGACCTGTTTCGCTTTCTGGCCAAGGAAGAGACAGAGCACAAGAACGAGCTGGAAAAGCTGTACTACGAGGTTGTTCATTCCGGCGGAGTATCGGGGAACGGAACCCGCACCGTTTTGCCGGACCGATGAAACTTCCCTGTTTGGACTTTTCCTGATTGGATATCGAGTATGAAATACAAAAGTCTTATATTGCTGTTTATTGGTGGCTGCTGGATGCATCCTTCATTTGCCCAGGAGCTGGATGACTACCAACGTTGTCTGGTAGAGACGCTGGCTGACGCCGACAGTCGGATGGCTGTGGGAGATATACGTGAGGCATGCAGGGAAAAACACCCTGGAATGCCAGCTGAGAATGACCAGGCAGCTGCCAGCACTTCAGCCGTTGCCCGGCGGATGATCCAGGAAAAAATCACGGAAGACAAAGCCTTTGTTCTGACGCCTTATCGTCCCAACTATATCCTGCTGGCGGCTTACAACGCGGCTGGGGTCAATGAACAGCCTTTCCAGGAAGCTTTTCCGGACAAGAAACCGGATTTGAACGATACCGAAGTCAAGTTTCAGATCAGTTTCAAGTTTCCCATCGTCAAGAACCTGTTCGGTGACAATGGCGACCTCTATGCGGCCTATACCAACCGTTCTTTCTGGCAGGTGTACAACACGGATTCTGCTCCCTTTCGGGAAACCAATCACGAACCAGAAGCCTGGTTGAGGGTAACTACTCACCCCTATCAGCATAGAGCTGTCCCGAAAAGGCCATTTGAATGGCGACCAGCGGATTGTATCCCTGATTTGCCATGGTCTGCAGGTAACTGGAGATGCGGCAATAGG
>NZ_JBHNMF010000448.1:0-2690 GCF_048562965.1 Thiolapillus sp.
GGCCTATTGCCGCATCTCCAGTTACCTGCAGACCATGGCAAATCAGGGATACAATCCGCTGGTCGCCATTCAAATGGCCTTTTCGGGACAGCTCTATGCTGATAGGGGTGAGTAGTTACTACAAGGCTTTTCATTCCGGTGCATCGATGCGGACAGTAAGACGCATGATCATTGACAGGAAAATGCATCGCTAGCGCGTGCTGGCGGCTTTTTCGGCGAGCGCCGGGTGTTTGAGGGGGATTGAGAAACGTATGGAGAAGACATTGAAAAATGGCATGAAAATATGCTTTCTGCTGTTATTTGCCGGGATTCTGCTGCCTGTGTTGCCAGTTGCGGCAGAGGAATTGAAAGTAGGCCTCGACAGCAAGTTTATACCGCTGACGAGCAATAAGCCTTATATCTATGTGGTACATGAAGGAAGCTCTGTAAAAGTTCAGCGTGTTCAGGACAGGAACTATGAGCTCAGCGGGCATTACGCCAAGACGATTCAGCCGTGTCCACCCTTTTGTATCAAGCCCATGTCGCCTGCGCCGGATGTGGAGACCTATGGCGAAGTGGAGATGTTCGATTTCATGGAGACCAAGCTGCGGGACGGAAAAGGTTTGCTTATCGACGCGAGAACGCCTTCCTGGTTCAAGAAAGGTACGATTCCGGGATCAGTGAATATCCCGTTTACGGTGTTGACCAAAGAACCTGACTCGCCGGAGATTGCCGAATGGCTGGAAAAGTTCGGCGCCAAGGAGCGTGGTGATATCGGTTTCTTTACGGCATTGCTGGAGAAATGGGGCATTGTGGACAGCAAATACAAGACGGAAGACTGGGATTTCACCCAGGCCAAGGAGCTGGTTCTGTTCTGCAATGGTCCGGATTGTGGTCAGTCGCCCAGAGCTATCCGCGGATTGCTGGCGGCAGATTACCCCAGCGACAAAATCAAGTACTATCGTGGGGGGATGCGTCTCTGGGAGTTCTGGGGTATTACCACCGTTATTCCCAGCGTCGGTGAATAGCCGTTTGGCAAAGGCCTGAAATGGATCTGAATCATGCTCTTTTCCCATCGTGCAGTCCGCTATGCGCAGAATCGGCTTCACCTGATGACGGGATGCAGTATATTGTTTTCCCGGCTACAACGGGACAGACCATGAGAAGTAAAGAATGAGTGATGCAGATACCGGGCTTTCCGGGCTAAAAATTATGGTCATAGACGACAGCAAGACCATTCGGCGAACGGCAGAGAACCTGCTGAAGAAAGCCGGATGTGAAGTCGTGACGGCCACGGACGGGTTCGAGGCCCTGTCGCTGGTGGCAGATCATCATCCGGATCTTATTTTCGTCGATATCATGATGCCAAGGCTGGATGGCTATCAGACATGTGCACTGATCAAGAACAACAAAGCGTACAGTGATACGCCGGTGGTGATGCTGTCCAGCAAGGACGGCCTGTTCGACCGGGCCAAGGGGCGTCTTGCGGGTTCTGACCAGTATCTCACCAAACCTTTCAGTCGGGATGAATTGCTGGACGCTATCCGGCGGCACATTCCCAAGGCGGCATGACAACGATTTATCAAGTGGAAAAACAAAATATGGCAAAAGTATTGATTGTTGATGATTCTCCCACCGAAGTGCATATCTTCAGTATGGCGCTGGGCGATGAAGGCTATCAGGTGGTTGTTGCCACAGATGGTGAGGAAGGTGTACAGAAAGCAATGGAGGAGATGCCGGATCTGATTCTGATGGATGTGGTCATGCCGGGTCTGAACGGTTTTCAGGCGACGCGCAAGGTTTTCAGGCGACGCGCAAGATTCACCGCAATGCATCGACCAAACACATTCCCATCATTATCGTGACGACCAAGGATCAGGATACCGACCGGGAATGGGGCATGCGACAGGGTGCGAAGGATTATCTCGTCAAGCCCGTGGATGTGTCGCAACTCCTGAGCAAGGTAGGCGAGCTGGTCGACTGATGGCTGGCGACGGCGCACAGGATATTCACGCAGTGCTGCAGCGTCTGGCTGACATGGACCGGCGCAGCCGGGAGCAGGAATCACTGGTTCCTGCAACCATGGTCAAGGAAGAGGACTGGCAGGGACTGGCATTCGTGCTGGATGGCGTAAAAGTGATATCCGCCATGAACGAGATCCGGGAACTGCTGCCGTATCCGGAAGCGGTCACACGGGTACCAGGCACCAAGAGCTGGATGCTGGGGCTGGCGAACATCCGTGGAGAATTGCTGCCTATCGTCGATCTGCAGCAGTTCATCGGTGGCGGTGCCGTGGTAGTGGATGATCATTCCCGTGTGCTGGTCATCCGGAACCGGGGGGCATCCACCGGGTTGCTGGTTTCTTCGGTACTGGGCATGCGCCATCTGCCGCTGAGCAAGCAGATAGCCGACGCGCACTTCGACGGAACCCTGGGGCGCTATGTATATGATATATTCGGGCTGGATGACGGCGTGTGGCCGGTTTTCAGCATGGCCGCACTGGCCAATGACAAACACTTTATGACCGCAGCGCAGCAGTGAGAATGAACAATATCCGCTTGGCAGCGAGGCACGATGCCGAAGAGGCAGAAAAATAACTTGGTTGGGTGAGTCGAACTCACGATTATGGGGTATAGATAATGGTACTAGAGTTTAGAGTTTCAGAGGAGAAAAACCACTAAAAATCTCAAAAAATAGTTGACATAGCAAGG
>NZ_JBHNMF010000449.1:0-2689 GCF_048562965.1 Thiolapillus sp.
CCGAATGGATTCCAAAAGGGGTGCCGCACTTTCCTCGTTGGGAAAATACTCGCTCAGACGATCATAGGGCATCGGTATACCCTGTTCATCGGGCCGCATATCTTTGTAGAAGTGCAGATACAGCTGGCCAACATAATGCCCGGCAGCAGAGTGAAGAATACTTGGCTCACCCACAACCATGATGTCGCCGTTTTCCTGTTTTTGCCCTTCTTTTAGCCAGCGCATTGTTTCCCCGTGTTCCGCGTGTTGACGCAGTAAGTAATAGTGTTATATATACTATAGCAACTTTAACGATTCCTGCGCAATAGCAAGGAGATAGATCGATGAGCAACCCTGTGGACAATACTCCTTTGGATATCAGCATCCTGGAAGAGGTCATGAGCATGCTGAACGAATGGCGTCCGGATGACCCTGATGTTTCTGAAGATGTGCTTAAACAATATGACGATGGTGTTCGGCGCCTAAAGGGCCTGGAGCAAGGGGTGCGGGATATGATCAGGGATAAAGAGATAATTACCCGTTTCGATATGCCTGACACGGTGAAAAAGGTTTTAGTGGTCGCCAGAAGGGTTGAGTTGGTTGACGATGCGGATATCTATGCCCTAGGAGGAAACCACGGTAAAAACTGGAACGCCATGGTTGATGAGATCATGGAGTACGTGGGCGCACGTCGCTATTTGCCGGAAGAACGAGAACGGTGCAGCGCGATTGTATCGGTTGTACAGGAACACTGGCGGGCACACCTACCAGAACAGGGAGTCGTGGCAACAGCTCCTTCTAAACGGCCCCGAACACCCCGTCCATGAACAGGTAACCAAGGAATATAAGGAAACAAGAAAAGGAAAAAAGAAAGCGTGTATTTATGGTAATTAATTCAATAGGATGCGCTATGTTGTGGGAGCAATACCTACCGGCTATGGGAGTTCGCCCTTTCACCCCATTGAGTCGTGGGAGTTCTTCCTACCGCCTTGGGAATAAAACCTACCACGAACAAGGGTGGTTGGGAGTTCTTCCTACCTCCTCGGGAGTAAAACCTACCGGCTAACCTAATGTTTTTGCATAAAATCCCTGTGTTTTCTCATGAAAATCGTATAAAAAATGTACGCTGGGAGTAAAACCTACCGCTTTTGGGAATGAATCCTTCCTGCGGCGGGAGTTCATCCTTCCACCCTGGGAGCAGATCCTTCCGCATTTTCTGTCGCACCATTCCCGTTGAATGGGAGTTCTTCCTACCGCCTCGGGCGCACCCATTTCCTCCGTTTCCGGTTTTTTCATATATAAGCGCGCTAACATGTTGATATTCCGGGATAACAGAGGCCTATGGGAGTAATCCCTACCTGGCTGGCTGGCGCCTTCCCGTGGGTACTGGGAGTAAAACCTTCCTCCCCTTAAATATGCCGCCTCATGTGGGAGCCGATCCTACCTGCAGCTGCTGCTTCCCGAATGTGCTTCTGACGCGCATTCGCAGCCTTCATCATGGAAACAAAATCATGGTGTGGAAATAGCGTGAAAACATAGTCCTTGATTGTTCTTCCGCTAAGCTCGTGGTTTTCCTTGAAATTGTACAGAGTGTTCGAATCCACCAATTCGGACAAGGCCCGCCTCATCGCCTTAACGCGATCCAGCTTGCGCTTGTGATGGAGCAAGCCGCTTTCTGTGTTGATTTCTGAGAACTTAATGGTATGGGTGTTTGTCAGGGAGGCATTGATATACAGGTAAGAGAGTCTGCGAAACAGCCAACGGGCGAGCTGTGAATCATGCTGCATCATCCGGCCATAACTCAACTGGCGGAACGCCAGAGAATGGATGGCCTGGGTGATCGGGCGCGCAAAGTACGCGCAGCACATGGCATCCGGGTCCGTTTCAAGGTCTTCGCGTGAAACCATGGTGAGGCTCGACAAAATGGAATCGGAGTGTGCCCGGTTCTTACCCCGCTTTATCTTAAGGGTACTTTTGACCATGACATCGAGGGCGTGCTTGATTTCACGAATCGAGCGGGTTTTCCCGATGCGCCGGAGTTCCCGTTGAATCATCTTGAGCGAGAATCGAACCAGGGTTTGAGGCTCGTTTCCTTGGCCTTCTACCATGCTGCCAAGGGAAGCATCAAGCAGGAACTTTCTGAGTACGTCTTCAATCAGTTCCTCGGTCGCGGCCGGATAATAAGCGATATCTTCTCCAGTCGGATCCTGGATATACGCCGGGGTGATCTCTACCCGGCATTCTTCGCCCTGATAGTGGAAAGTGTGGGTAACGGTAGGCAGCTTCCCGCTCTTGTCTCGCATGCGGGATTGCTGCCGCAACCCTACGGAGTATTTGGGAATCGAATCCCAAAACATCAATACATTGGAAAGGTCCGAAGAACCGTCTGCTTTGCCAAACACCTGGCGAAACAGGTTCAGCTGCTTTGTTTCCTGATCCTGGCCGTTATCATTCATGGTATTTCCGATCCCCATGGAAATCTAAGGGCAGTATATTCTATTCAGGCGGGGGGAGCGAATTCGGCAGAACGCTGGGGCCAATCAGTTGGGCTCAACAACCAACCGATAGCCATCAAGTTGACATCCTCCCCGCGGCATTGGTATCCGCGTGTTCGGTATGACCACAAGCCTGGCAGTGAAACACCGCCTGGGTGGGCCGGTTGGCCGGGCTGACATGGCCGCAGACCGAACAGGTCTGGCTGGTGTAATGC
>NZ_JBHNMF010000450.1:0-2687 GCF_048562965.1 Thiolapillus sp.
CGCTCCCTGCAAACGACAATATCCTTGTCAAGGCAGGTGATTAATTAATTCAGTATATTGGCATGCGCTAATTATCTGGAGCTGCCCGAAAAAGATAGCTATTTATAGACGGTAACTAGATTACATATTCTGTAGATGATAGGGGGACGTTAGGTGGGTTTGTGAGCCCCCCCTGCTCCACCGCCTCCGGGCTAGCTTCTGTGGTGCGGATAGTGACATTTGCCTTCCCTTTCAGGTGTTGACATAATTAACAACATGCCAGCAGAATTGGTCATTGATGAACGACACCCCTTTCCGGACGGTATTTCATTTGCGCACATCCGCATCTGGAAAGTACCGCAGCCTGTGAAAGGCTCCGGGCATCGTTACAAATACAGCCTGGTCTATGTGGTGGAAGGTCGCTGTGTACTGCGTTACGACAACGAATGGGGGAAGGGCGATCACAGGCATTGGAACGATACTGAGTCACCCTACATATTTACCAGCATGCACCAGTTGCTGGCCGATTTCAGAGACGACATCACGAGGTGGAGAGATGAAAACCGTACAACTTGAAATCAAACGCTTCGATGATGTGATCGGCGATGTGGCAGCCGCGTTGGCTGAAGACAAGTCCCTGCCTTCACGAATCAGCTTTGACAATGTGGAAGCCCTGTGGAAGATCCTCTCCCCCAAGAAGATGGAACTGCTGCAGGCCATGGCGGGACAGGGCTATCTTTCCATTCGGGAGATTGCCCGCTGGGTCAAGAGGGACGTGAGCGCGGTTCATCGGGACATCAAGGCATTGGCCGCTGCCGGCCTGGTGGAAAGAAACAGCGAACGCCAGGCGTGTTTTCCCTACGATGAGATCCATGTGGATTTCGTTTTGCATGGCGCGGCTTGAATCTTTTTAGGAATCGGTTGTATAGGTGGGGTCGGAGTCAAATCAGGGTGATATTACGAAAATTCAACGTCTTGGGATAATTTGACTCCGACCCCGAGGTTATCCGCTTTCCCTGGCAATATACCTGTCCACCATCTGATCCAGCAGGGACAGTGGCAGCGCGCCGTTTTTGAGGATGGCGTCGTGGAAATCGCCATAGGTGAACTTCGGTCCCAGGATGGCTTGCGCCCTGTCGCGCAACTCCAGGATCTTGAGCATGCCGATCTTGTAGGCCAGCGCCTGCCCCGGCATGACCAGGTAACGCTCCACCTCGGCGACCACGTCATCCCTGGGCAGGCCGGTCTTTTCCAGCATGTAGGCGATGGCACGCTCCCGGCTCCAGCGCTTGCGGTGCAGTCCAGTATCCACCACCAGGCGCACGGCGCGGAACATTTCTGCCTGCAGGCGTCCCAGGTCATCGTAGGGATCTTCCTCCATGCCGATGTCCTTGGCCAGCCGTTCCGCGTACAGTGCTCAGCCTTCTACGTAGGCAGTGAAAGGCAGGACGGTACGGAAGGTCGGCAGTCCTTTCAGCTCTCTGGCGATGCTGATCTGGAAATGGTGGCCGGGAATGGCTTCGTGGTATGCCAGGGTCTTCATGCCCCATTTGTAGGTGGTTGCCACCTTGGCCATGTTGGCGTAGAAAACACCGGGACGATTGCCATCCATGGAGGGGGCATTGTAGTAGGCGACGGGGGATGTCTTTTCCTTGAATGCGGGTATGGGTTTGACCTCGACACCGGATCTGGGACGAACGTCGAAATAGGGGTCGAGCCGCGCATCGATGTCATCGAGTATGGTCTGAAAGTCCCGAAGGATCTGCTCACGCCCCTGCTCATTGTCGGGATAGAGAAAACGGGGTTCCTTGGCCAGTGCCGCAAGTCGTTTGCCGACACTGCCTTCGGCGTAGCCCTGGGCCTGCAGCAGGTCGTTCATCTCTTTTTCGATTCGCTGCACCTCCCTGAGCCCCAGGGCATGTATTTCCTCCGGAGTCAGGTCGGTGGTCGTGTTGCTGCGCACTTCCCAGTCGTAATAGGCATCGCCGTCCGGCAGGCTCCACACGCCGTTGTTGTTCAGGTCTTTCTGCTGCTGCAACCCCTCGAAATAGGCGATCAGGCTTCCATAGGCATAGGCTGGATAGACAGCCTGGCGTATCTGCGTTTCCGCATTGCCGAGCAGCCGTTCGCGGGTGGTCTGGTTCAGCGCTTCGATCTTTTCGAGACGCTTGGCAAAACTGGTGAACAGTATGTTCTCCTGCGGCATCTTGCCGATGAAACTGTGCATCTCGGCCAGTACCTTTTCCACCACGAACTTGGGTGGCAGTATGTACCTGGTCTCTCGCAGCTTCAGTCCTTCCAGCACCTGGTCAAACTTATCCGGAAACAGCGACAGACGTTGAATATAGTAGTCCGCATCTTCCTTGCTGGTCAGCGGATGCAGGGTTGCCATGAATGTCGGTAGCTGGCTCTGTACACCAAACATCTGGTTGACGGGATAATTGTGATAACGGTATTTGTCACCGGCAACGGATGATGTCAGGTAATAGTCGAGAACGTCGTATGACAGACGCCCGTCCTCATCCAGCTTTGCACGGTCGTAGGCATGCAGCTGATTCAGGCTTTCACGAATCCATGCACTGGCTTTCTCTGTCTGCCGTGGGGATACATCGGTCAGGCGGGCATTGTGTCCGTTGATACCGAACTGTTCCACCAGACCCAGCTGGGTAAGCAGCTCCGGATCTTCCAACAGCCGCTGTACAAAAATC
>NZ_JBHNMF010000451.1:0-2687 GCF_048562965.1 Thiolapillus sp.
AACCAATGCGGTGGCGCACCGGGATTACTCGATGGCGGGCGCCAAGGTGCGTTTGCGGTTGTTTGATGATCGGTTGGAACTGTACACGCCGGGAATGTTGCCCAATACGATGACGCCCGAAAGCCTGCCTTATCGACAGGCTGCTCGGAATGAAGCGATTACGAGCCTGCTGGCACGTTGCCCCATTGAGCGAGACGAGTTTTCAGCCCACCGCTCTCACATCATGGATAAGCGTGGTGAAGGGGTACCAATCATCTTGTCGCGTAGTGAGCAGCTCTCGGGAAGAGCGCCGGAATACCGACTGATCGATGATTCAGAGCTCCTGCTGACAATCTATGCGGCGAAGGCCTCATGAAGAAGGTGAAGCGTGGACACTGAAGCTATCCAGTCAAGCATCACTGTCATCGAGGCGCTGGTCCGTTCCCTGGAGCGCGCGGCCCGGTACAACCCGAGTGACGTCGTGCACCCATATGCCATCTTGTGGACGGATCATGATTCACAGTGGCGGCCGATCATACCCCAACTCCGTCGCTTGCTACCCCAGCTTCTGACTTTCGGTGAATACCAGCCCGAACAGCGAATCGGCCCGGCCATCTGGCTGCGTAGCGTGGTGGATCGTGCATTGCCTGATGTCGAGATGCCTGAAGGGATACCGCCGATCGTATACCTGCCGGATGTGAGCCGGCAGGAATTGCGGGCAGTCCAAGAATGCCCGGATAGCCTCAAGCCGCTGGTGGAGCTTCAGTACCGCGGCGTTTGCTGGACGCAAAAGAACGGAAAGGACTGGACCGTCGAAGCCTTCCTGGTAGCGGAGGAAGGGGGTCTTGGATTGGACGTTGCACGCGACGCGGCTACTCGTCGGGCTATGCTTGGTGCTTTGGCAGAACTGGCCACGACGTCAGTTGATAGGCTGCGTGGAAAACACCTTGAGGCCGAAGATTTTGACAAACTATTTTCCGACGATCCGGCAAAGGATCTGTTGCTTTGGTTGAGCGACCCAGAGACGGTAAAGTCAGGCTGGAATGGAGGGCGTTGGTCGGCCTTTAAATCACGGTGCAAGGTGGACTTCAAGTTCGATCCGGACAAGGACGGCGAGTTGGTTGGTGCAGAGCTACTCGGTAAGCGGGAAGGCTATTGGGCTACTGTCTGGGAGAGGTTTTCTGAGTCGCCTGTGCTCTATCCTGGCGTACCGGAGCTGTTACGCCAGGCAATGCCGAGCGAGCTATTTATCGAGTCTTCATCCTGGCCTCAAAACAATGAGAATGAAGAGGCCTCCTTGAGAAAAGCGCTGCTTGAGCTTGAGAAAGCAACACCCAATGACGGGCGTAAACGGATTCTCGAGCTCGAGAAATCACATGGTTTGAGACGGGGGTGGGTCTGGGCGAAGTTAGGGCAAGCACCACTCGCGGTAGCCCTGGCTCACCTGGCAGCTATTACCGAACGTACGGACACCAAACTTGGTGGCGCCTCGACTGCTGAAATGGCAAACCTGTATGTCGATGCTGCCTGGGCAGTCGATACTGCTGCGTTGTCTGCAATGGCGTCAATCAAATCTACCGCCGATGCGCAAGCGATTGGCAAGGCATTAAACGCTGTTTATAGGCCGTGGCTTGAGTCGGCAGCAGAACATCTTCAGCAGTTGGCGGAGAAGGATCCTCTTCCTGGGCATGATGGCCAGGGTCTGGAGGACGTAATCGTCGAATCAGGTGGGCTGGTCCTATTCGCGGATGGTCTGCGATTCGATGTGTCTCAACGCCTGGCCGAACGCATGCGCGCTAAAGACTGGTCAGTCACGATGTCGACCCGTTGGGCAGGATTACCAACCGTAACAGCAACAGCCAAGCCGGCGGTTTCTCCCGTTTCAAATGGCATCAAAGGTGTGTCACTCGGTGAAGATTTTCTACCTGCTTTGGCAGATACGGAACAGCCATTGACCACGGACAGATTCCGCAAGCTCTTGGCAGCCGAGGGATACCAATACCTGAGCGCCGACGAAACGGGTGATCCCTCGGGGCGTGGCTGGACGGAAAACGGTGGGCTCGACAAGTTGGGTCATTCCCTTCAGGGAAAGCTCGCCGGCAGAGTCGAAGAGCAGGTTGATCTGCTACTGGAACGCATCGAGTCGTTGCTCGATGCCGGTTGGCGTGAGGTTCGTGTGGTAACAGACCACGGTTGGCTCTGGCTGCCCGGCGGGTTACCGAAGGTGGATTTACCCAAGTATCTGACAGCGAGTCGCTGGGCCCGCTGCGCAGCGATTAAAGGGGCATCCAAGGTTGATGTGCCCACCGTGCGATGGCACTGGAATGCTCATGAGCGAGTTGCGGTTGCACCCGGGATTTCCTGTTTCGGTGCCGGCAATGAATATGCACACGGCGGATTGAGTCTGCAAGAGAGCCTGGTGCCCGTCATCCGGGTGACCGTGGGCGAAACAAAGGCCAAGGCGGTAAAGATTGGGGATCTCTTCTGGGCAGGGCTGCGTTGTCGTGTGCGGATTGATCGGGCACAGCCCGGACTGTCTGTCGATCTACGGACGAAGGTGAATGACCCGGGATCATCCGTGACTCAGACACGGTCGATTGATGGCAACGGAGCAGCTAGTTTGTTGGTAGCAGACGATGAATTGGAGGGTACGCCGGCGGTTCTAGCCCGCATCGCTCACCGATCCCCTGGTTCCGGTGTTTTTGGGC
>NZ_JBHNMF010000452.1:0-2684 GCF_048562965.1 Thiolapillus sp.
CCTTGCTATGTCAACTATTTTTTGAGATTTTTAGTGGTTTTTCTCCTCTGAAACTCTAAACTCTAGTAATACTACTACATACTACAAGTATTACAATGTTACAGCTCGGCCACCAGGTTGCCCGCTTCTTCGTTTGAAACCAGCTTTCTGTATGACCTTTACAGCGGCTTTTGTGTGCGGGGTATGCTAACCTATTATCCCTGCTCTATTTCGTCGCTTCTGCGACTTCTCTGGGGCTCCTGTGGTTAATCGTGGGCGCTGCGTATTCCACCCCAACGTGACCTGCGATTCCAAACGAACGTGACCGATTCCAGGGTTTTCCTTGGAATCTGCGGTCACGATGATGGAAACCGTGGTCACGATCCGTGTAATCTCACCCAACGCACTGGAATTCTTTCACTTTATCCGGCATACCCCTCGTTTTTTGCCTGCAGGAGATGAGCCATGCCGACCGCGAGGATTCCAATGAAGAAAATCATCGAAATACTCCGCCTCAAGTATGAGGCCCAGCTGAGCCACGACAAGATCGCCCGGGCTTGCCAGTTATCCAAGGGTGCGGTCTACAAGTATGTACACCTGGCCAAGGCCAAGGGCATCACCTGGCCTTTGGCCGACGATGTGGATGAGGCCGCGCTGGAGGCCCTGTTGTTCCCGGCGCAGGAGAAACCCCAGCGTTACGTTCCGCCCGATTGCTTCCAGATCCACCAGGAGCTCAAGCGCAAAGGGATGACCCTGCAGTTGCTGTGGGCCGAGTATGTCGCTCGCTACGAGACGCAGGCTTATCGTTACAGTCGCTTCTGCGCACTGTACCGCCAGTGGCGGGATAAGCAGAAGCGTAGCATGCGCCAGTTGCACAAGGCCGCGGCGAGAAGGCGTTCATCGACTACTGTGGCCCCACTGTCGAGGTGATCGATCGCCATAGCGGTGAGATTCGTCATGCCCAGGTCTTTGTCGGGGTGCTCGGCGCCTCCAGCTACACGTTTGCCGAGGCGACCTGGACCCAGTCACTGCCCGACTGGATCGGCTCCCATCAGCGCATGCTGCGCTTCTTCGGTGGCGTGCCGGAGCTGCTGGTGCCGGACAACCTCAAGGCCGCGGTCACCCAGGCCTGCCGCTATGCACCGAAGATCAATACCACCTATACCGAGCTGGCCACGCACTATGGTACCGCCGTACTGCCGGCCCGGCCCTACAAACCCAAAGACAAGGCCAAAGCAGAGGTGGCAGTACAGGTGGTCGAGCGCTGGATCCTGGCCCGGTTGCGGCACAGAACCTTCTTCTCCCTGGCCGAGCTCAACGCGGCCATTGCCGAACTGCTGCCCCAGCTGAACCAGCGGCCTTTCCAGGGCCGCCGCGAGAGCCGCCGCGAGAGCCGCCAGGACCTGTACGAGACCCTGGATCGACCGGCCCTCAAGCCATTGCCCCAGGACGACTACGAATATGCCGAATGGCGCCATGCCAAACCCGGTATCGACTACCACGTGGCGGTGGACAAGCGCTTCTACAGTGTCCCCCATGCCCTGGTGGGAAAACCCCTGGAGCTGCGCATCACCGCCGCCACCGTCGAGGTGATGCACAAGGGCAAGCGGGTGGCGTCCCATCCCCGGCACGGCTCGGGACGCTTCTCCACACTGACCGCACACATGCCCAAGTCCCACCGGGCGCACCGGGAGTGGTCCCCGGGCCGCTTCCTGAACTGGGCTGCCGACATCGGCCCCTGTACCGCCCAGGTTGTCAAGCAGCAACTTGAGAATCGGCCTCATCCTGAGCACGGCTACCGCGCCTGCCTGGGGCTGCTCAACCTGGCTAAACGCTATGACCGAACTCGCCTGGAGGCAGCCTGTGAGCGGACCCTGATGATCCGTTCAGCCCGCTATCACAGCATCGCTTCCATCCTCAAGCAAGGCCTGGATCAGCTACCGCCCGGGGAGGAGGTTGACACCCAGGAAGAACTGCCCCTGCACGGCAACGTGCGTGGCGCCGATTACTACCACTGAGGAGGACAAGAGCATGCTGAATCAACAAACCACCGAACAACTGCGCGCCCTCAAGCTCACCGGCATGCTCGAAGCTTGGGAGCTGCAACGCGAGCAGCCCCAGACCCATGACTTGAGCTTCGACGAGCGTCTGGCGCTGCTGGTGGAACGCGAAGTCCTGCATCGGGAGAACCGTCGGCTCACACGTCTGCTCAAGGCTGCCAAACTTCGGGTCAATGCCTGTGTCGAGGACATCGACTACCGCCATCCCCGGGGCCTGGAAAAAACCCGCATGGCGGCGCTGGCCAGCTGTGACTGGATCCGCCAGTCACTGAACCTGTGTATCACCGGACCCACCGGCTGTGGCAAGACCTGGCTGGCCTGCGCCCTGGGCAACCAGGCCTGCCGCCAGGGGCTGTCGGTACGCTATCTGCGTCTGTCCACCCTGTTTGAGCAATTACGCATCGCCCATGGAGATGGCTCCTATCCCCGGTTGATGAACCAGCTGCTCAAGATGGATCTGCTGATCCTCGACGACTGGCGCATCCAGAAAATCACAGCGGTCCAGCGGCAGGATCTGATGGAGGTGATCGAAGACCGGCATGGCCGGCGTTCCACTTTGATCGCCAGCCAGCTGCCCACGGAGCACTGGCACGACTACATCGGCGAGGCAACCCTGGCAGATGCCATTCTCGACCGGCTGCTGCA
>NZ_JBHNMF010000453.1:0-2678 GCF_048562965.1 Thiolapillus sp.
TTTGTTGGGGCAGAGTCAAACGTATGTTCTGTGCTCGGACTTATAGCGATACAGGTTCATTCCAGACAGCACTGGCTCATCCTCGATCTTCCGATTGTTTCGCTTCCGTTTCGGCCCCATTTCTTCTGGCGATATCAAGGGACGAAAACATGGTATCTCGCCCCCTTTTTCAGAGGGGAAAATCACGGGCATATTGACCTGCATCGCCTGAATGCCCCGGGTGCCCCAGTGTAAATGTAGGTGTACGTCCAAGTTGGTTGGACGAACCTCCGCGAGAACTTCTCCACTGGCAAGTGAAGCCAAAATTCGGTAGTCACGGCTGTCCTGTAAGGCGTCATCACCGATCTGTTTTCGTAACTTTTCGATGGCCTGCTCTCTCGTAATTCGGTGTAGATCATGGGTCCTCAGCCAGGTAAACCGGAGTTTTTCCGGTCTATCTTCAAGGAACTTGATTTTCCTGATTGCCTGGCGGTAATGGAAACGGGGATCCCTCAACTTTTCCAACGCCAACCTTAATGCACGCCCACGCTGATTACGGCTGGTTCCCGGGTTGATTGTTCGCCGGAGTTCTTGCATTGCCGCGGCAAACTCGTCCTTGCTTTGGTTGACATCCTTTGCCAGTTCGATGAGCGCTTGGTCACCACCGACGACGCCGTAAACTTTCATGGATTCTTCCGGTTTCATCTCGTCTGCATAGTGCAACGAACCGTAGATTTCCACACATCGGTCCCGTGCTTCAGCGTCGGTACGGCACCCGTAAACCCAGACCGGATATCCATCCAGCGTCCGCAAATGCCGGTTCAAGTCAGCGAGGCGGGTTGTCAGCTGTTCTTTCTGTTCCTGCGCATGTTCCAGCGCAACAGAATATTCGTAGCAGTGTGTCATTGTACTTTCTGGCCTTTTGGCTATTCGGGCGAACATTCCTGCGGGTAAAAGAGCATGTGATTCAGCCGGTCGTCATCATGCGGGAAGACGCGCACTCCATCGGGAATTTCATCATCAATTTCTATCCATGCTGCGTCATCGCCACGGCACAGCCGCAGTACCGTACCTGTCCTGCCGCGCAAGCCATCCCAACGCTCGGGATGAACGATCACAACCCGTTGTCTATCGATAAATTTCCTCATTTTTTCCGATCTTTCACTCGTTGACGCTTCAAAAACGCTTCCCGTTCCGCATGCACTCGCACGCCCCGACGCGCTGCCAGCGACACGTGCTTCTTGTAGCCACCTCTTCGCATCAACAGAAAACGAACTTCACATTCTGATAGAGCTGCTAGTTGGGTGGGGGTCAGATACTTAGGATGACGCTTGGTAGAACGCTGCTTGCACAGAAAACTTCCCCAATCTTCCTCATAGGCATCTATCAGCAGGTCGTCATTTAGTGGAGTTGTATCAAAAGGTGTCATAGCAGTATTGGGCTCTATTCGTTGATGTTTTGCGTTCTTGGACACGCAAAGAAGGGGAGGGTAGAGAACGAATAAAACCGGGTTTTATGAAGCGATTGTTCGACCACCAATTTCGTTCGGTCACCTCCGTGCCAATAGGTCCATTATAGCAGCAGCAATCGCAGAGATATTGGTCATGCTGCTGGAACAATGTCAGGCCAAGAATCATTGGCGCTTGGCGTTTTCTGCTGGGTAAGAAAGCCCTGGAGCAGAGCTTGAACTGTCGGCAGCACCCTTCACTTCTTTTGCGGTCTTTTCAGCCATCTTTCTCACGGATTCCTCGAGCGTGCGGAGGGAGGTGGCGCCGGCAAAGAAATCAAACTCGCCAGTTAAATTGTTACGGAGGATCACGCTTGGCGTTCCGGTAAACTGTCCCTTGTTGGCATCTTTTATCTGTTTTTCTACAAATGACAGGGCGTCTCTGGATGTCATGCAAGAAGTCAAATTCTCGCTGGAAATACCCAGCCGGCCAGCGAACTCATCGACAAATTTCTTGCCATTTTTCAGGTTAGTACTGGTGTACACCGTGTCCACGTAATTCCAGTAAGTGTTATTTCCTGAGAGACGATAGATACAGTACCCGCCCATGGCCAGTTCGGTTGCATAGGGTTCATGAATCGATAGTGGCATACTTCGATAAATCAGGTTGGCGTGCTTCCCATATTTGTCGATAAACGCCTTTGCAGTGCGATGAAATTTCTTGCAGTATGGGCACCCGAAATCCGAATATACAATCAAGCTGAAAGCCCCGTTTTTGGCGCCAAGAAAAGGCTCGTTGTCGGTATCTTGAGCAGGGATATATTTCTTGATGGCAGCCTTTCTTTCCCGAGCCGCCTTGGCTTTTTTCTCGCGCAACTGAGAAAGCCGTAATGCATGCTTGCGCTGCTGAATCAAGTCCCAACGCTTTTCCAGAACATCATCCAACGCTCCGGATGCGAGAACATCCCTCACCCGTTGGGTGAATCCCGATTCAGTTTCAGTTGTATGTGCGGATGCTGGGGCCTGTTGTGGTTCCGCTTGTAATTCCGCATGGACTGTTCCAAAGGGAAAAAACGCGATGAGAAAAGCGGGAATAAATGGACGCATAATGGAAATCTCCTTGCTGAAAAGGACCGATAGAATAGCCGACGATAGGATTTAAACGACAAATGTAAATGCGGAAAAAAGCACGCTAAAAAAGTCGTGACTCAGCAGTTAATTGATCTGGAAAGTCAGAAAAAATGTCTTGTCA
>NZ_JBHNMF010000454.1:0-2673 GCF_048562965.1 Thiolapillus sp.
TTTTCTTCTGCTGAACAGAAAGCATCAGTTCTCGGTATTGATCTCTACCTTGGCATGTTCACGCAGGTATCTGCCCATGAGATTGAACTGTGCCTCGCCCTTGGTTCTGGCCAGTTGTTCTTTGCCAGCCTTGCGCGCCTCTTCATCCAGCTTGGAGGGATCACCGTCTGTCACTTTGCTGACAGACAGCAATGCATAATCACCATTACCCAAAGCAACACCCCCGACGGCAGGTTTGTCGGACGTCGGCCTGGGGAGACCGAAAGCAGTATCTCTGACTGCCGCCGGCACCGCAGTGGAATTACGCTTTATGGTGGCAGCCGGCTCGAGCTTCCAGCTGTTTTCTTCCGCCAGCTGTTCCAGGCTGGTACTGCCGCCCTGCAGTGATTTCAACAGTTCTTCGCCTTTGGCAGCTGCCAGCTTGGACGCCTTTTCACGTTTCAGCGTGGCCCTGATCCTGTCCTTGACTTCCTCGAAAGCCTGCGGGTGTTCTGCCTCGTGCTCCACCACGCGCAGCACCAGCACCTGATCGTCTTCCAGTTCAATCAGCTCACTGTTGTTGTTTTCCTGCAGCACGTCTTCGCTGAAAGCAGCAGCCACGACTTTGGGTGACGCCAGAACGCCTTTGCCACCCTTTCTGTCGAACCAGTCGGACTGTATCGGCTCCAGTTGCAAGGCTTCTGCCGCAGGAGCCAGACTGTCAGGAGTTTCATAACTCAGGTCAGCAAGTTTTTCGGCCTTGTCGAACAACAGCTGCTCAGCCTGGTTACGACGATAAGCAGTTTCGATCTTGCCACGCAGGGCATCGAAACTGCCTTCACCACCGCTCTTGATTTCGGTCACTTCGATCAGATGAAAGCCGAAGGGCGTACGCACCGGCTCACTTATCTTGTCTTTCTCCAGCTTGTAAGCCGCATCTTCAAAAGCCTTTGCCATGACACCGGGACTGATCCAGCCCACGTCACCGCCCTGCTCTTTTGAGCCTGGATCATCGGAAAATTCCCTAGCCAGTGCAGCAAAACTCTCGCCATTTTCCAGGCGCTTGGCAATGTCCTCGATCTTGGCCTTTGCAGCATCAACGGTTTCGGCATCGGCATTTTCATCGACCTGAACAAGAATATGCCGCACCTTGCGCTCTTCCGGCGCCTGGAATTCATCCTTGTGCTGATCGTAGTAGGCACGGAGTTTTTCATCGGTCACTTCGAGGCCGGCACCGACCGTCTCCGGTGACAGCAGAATATATTCCACCTTCACCCGTTCCGGCACCATGTGATCCTGCAGGCGGGAATCGTAATAGGCTTTCAGCTCTTCATCCGAGGGCTGATAATCACCGGCCAGCTTTTCACCGGAAACCAGCATATAGGTGGTTTCACGCTCCTGGTCACGCAAACGAATGCTTTCGTTCAGCTCATAATCTGTAGCAATGGCGGAACCTGCAATGCCGTTGCGCAGCTGTTGCTTCACCAGATCTTCCCGTATGCCCTCTTCGAAACCGCGTTGCGTCATGCCCTGATTGCGGACTGCCGTGTTGTAGGCCTGTACGTTGAACCTGCCATTGCTCTGAAAGTAGGGAATGGACTGGATGTACTGCCGTACGAAATCATCACTGATACGCAGATTCCAATCATCCGCAGTTTCCGACAGCACAGCATCATTGATCATCTGTTCCATGACCTGTTTGCGCAGCATCTTGTCATTGAAAAGCTCGGGGCGGTATGCCTTGCCGAGCTGGTTCCGCAGGCGATCCCTGAATTGCCGCACCTCCTGTTCCACCTGTTGCTGAGTAATTTCTGTACCGTCGACGGTGACAGCCGCCGGGTTACTGCTTACTCCCAGGTAACTCTGTATGCCCCACAGGGCGAAGGGAATGGTGATGAATCCTACGATAAGCCAGGCAAACCAGCCTTGGGCCTTTTCTCTAATTGCCAGCAGCATGATTGTTCAATGATCCGATATATAAACTGAAAAGGATAATACCCTGAAAACAAAAACGGGGTACCAGAATGATACCCCGTTCGTGTCAAAAATGGCGGAGTGGACGGGACTCGAACCCGCGACCCCCGGCGTGACAGGCCGGTATTCTAACCAACTGAACTACCACTCCTAGTTGCTTGGTGGGTGCTGAGGGGATCGAACCCCCGACCCTCGCCTTGTAAGGGCGATGCTCTCCCAGCTGAGCTAAGCACCCGATTGAGGAGCGCTAGTTTACTGCATCCTTTAGCGCTTTACCAGCTTTAAATGCGGGAGATTTCGATGCCTTGATTTCGATGGCTTCACCGGTCTTTGGGTTGCGTCCTGTACGTGCCGCACGGTCCCGCACGAGGAAGCTGCCGAAGCCGACGATGGAAACTGTATCACCTTCCTGGAGTGCTTTCGTAATGGCTGCAATCATGCCGTCAAGTGCGTTACCTGCCTTTGACTGGGAAATCTCTGCTGCCGCTGCAATTGCTTCAATCAGCTCTTTCTTGTTCATCCTGTTGTGCCTCCTAATGTAGCTATTGTGTTTGCCCTGAACCTGTTCGTTCAAGTATGAATGGAAGCTGTCATATCCTGAACGAATTGCCAGTGCAACAGCAGATATCCAGGCTCCATAAAAGCGTGCGTTTTATACCAAGCGCAGATGAAAACTGTCAAGGGAAAAGCGCCTTCCACGGTAAAATTCTTGGCCGTGGG
>NZ_JBHNMF010000455.1:0-2666 GCF_048562965.1 Thiolapillus sp.
ATTTTGGGACATCCCAGTCCCCAAAATCGACTCGGCCTTTGACAACCTATTTGTTCCCCAGCCGTCCTGGTCACCAAGCACTACGCAACAACTTCGCAAGCTCGTTGCTGCTCCGTACTTGGCTCCCAATGACTGGACGCCGCGTTCGGAGGCCTACGTTGTTTTCCCTCTGGCGCAAGGCACGCCGGGAAAACAGTGCGGCCTCGCGGCTACTGGGGTCTACCAGCCTTCGCTTCGCTCTCCATGGCTGGCAGCGACAGCGTGACCGTCTATGAAGCCCTGGCCGAAGCCGGTGGCATGACCCGCTATGGCATTCCCTATTACCGGTTGCCACCCGAAGCGTTGGACAACGACGTGGACGTGATCGTCTCCATGGGTGTGGAGATCCGCTACAACACCCGGGTAGGCAGCGATATCACCATGGAAGAACTGCAGCGGCAGCATGACGCGGTGTTGCTGGCCATCGGTCTGCAGATGGGGTGCTCCACCCGCATTCCCGGCAGTGATCATCCCCGGGTATTCCGCGCCGTGGATCTGCTGCGCATGGCAGGGGCGGGAGAAGATTTTGAAACGCCGCGCCAGGCCATCGTGATCGGTGGCGGCAACGTGGCCATGGATATCGCCCGCACCCTGGCGCGTTTGCAGAAGCAGCACTACCATGAGGTGAAGATAACCGTGCTGGCCATGGAGAGAGAGGCAGACTTTCTCGCCGATCCCGTGGAGATCAGGGAGGCCCGGGAAGAGGGCATCCATATCATCGATGCCAGGGGGCCGAGGGAAGTCATGGTCGAGAATGACGAGCTGACCGGGCTCAAAACCTGGCGGGTGAAAGCCATCTTCGATGAACAGGGCCGTTTTGCGCCCACTTACGATGAAGCGGATGAGCAGTTTCATCCCGGTGACATGGTGGTCGAGGCCATCGGCCAGATGGCGGATGTGTCCATACTGGGCGATGAACTCACCGAATCCCTGGAATGGAACCGGGGGCGTATCCAGATCGACAGGGATGGCCGGACGGCCGTGGACTGGCTCTGGGCGGCGGGCGACATGGTCACGGGTCCCGACGTTGTGCATGCGGTTGCCGACGGTCACCGTGTGGCAGCGTCCATAGACAGTCGCTGCCAGCCATGGAGAGCGAAGCGAAGGCTGGTAGACCCCAGTAGCCGCGAGGCCGCACTGCTTACCCGTCGTGCGCATAGCGCCAGAGGGGAAGCAAAGTAGGCATCCAAACGCGGCGTCCAGTCATTGGGAGGCAAGTACGGAGCAGCAACGAGCTTGCGAAGTTGTTGCGTAGTGCTTGGTGACCAGGACGTCTGGGGCACCAATAGGTTGTCAAAGGCCGAGTCGATTTTGGGGACTGGGATGTCCCAAAATCTTTCACGAGGCCGAAGACACGCTTGGTTATCCAGACAACAGAGAAACGGACATGAGTGAAATAGGCAAGAGTGGCAGGGAGCAACTGGAAGGCAAGAAGAGCATTGCCGAGATTCTCGATGTGGCCATTTCCTTCGAGAAGACAGCACGGGATTTCTACCGTGACCTGGCGCCGAAAGTGAGCAAAAATATCCGCTGGCTGGTGGAAGACCTGGCGATCGAGGAGCAGGGGCATTATGATCTGTTCAAATCGCTGAAAAGCCGCCCGGATATCGAAACGCACCTTTCCAGCGAAGTCGCCACACCTGCCAGTGACAGAAAATTTTCGGATGCGGTGCTGTTACCGGATCTGGGGGACAGTCCGGATGACCAGGAAGTCCTGCGCTATGCACTGTATCGTGAACACACCGCCATGGAACAGTACCAGTCGCTGGCGGAAACGGCGCCCGATGGCGCATTGCGGGACCTGTTTCGCTTTCTGGCCAAGGAAGAGACAGAGCACAAGAACGAGCTGGAAAAGCTGTACTACGAGGTTGTTCATTCCGGCGGAGTATCGGGGAACGGAACCCGCACCGTTTTGCCGGACCGATGAAACTTCCCTGTTTGGACTTTTCCTGATTGGATATCGAGTATGAAATACAAAAGTCTTATATTGCTGTTTATTGGTGGCTGCTGGATGCATCCTTCATTTGCCCAGGAGCTGGATGACTACCAACGTTGTCTGGTAGAGACGCTGGCTGACGCCGACAGTCGGATGGCTGTGGGAGATATACGTGAGGCATGCAGGGAAAAACACCCTGGAATGCCAGCTGAGAATGACCAGGCAGCTGCCAGCACTTCAGCCGTTGCCCGGCGGATGATCCAGGAAAAAATCACGGAAGACAAAGCCTTTGTTCTGACGCCTTATCGTCCCAACTATATCCTGCTGGCGGCTTACAACGCGGCTGGGGTCAATGAACAGCCTTTCCAGGAAGCTTTTCCGGACAAGAAACCGGATTTGAACGATACCGAAGTCAAGTTTCAGATCAGTTTCAAGTTTCCCATCGTCAAGAACCTGTTCGGTGACAATGGCGACCTCTATGCGGCCTATACCAACCGTTCTTTCTGGCAGGTGTACAACACGGATTCTGCTCCCTTTCGGGAAACCAATCACGAACCAGAAGCCTGGTTGAGGGTAACTACTCACCCCTATCAGCATAGAGCTGTCCCGAAAAGGCCATTTGAATGGCGACCAGCGGATTGTATCCCTGATTTGCCATGGTCTGCAGGTAACTGGAGATGCGGCAATAGGC
>NZ_JBHNMF010000456.1:0-2665 GCF_048562965.1 Thiolapillus sp.
CTTTCCGCAAGCCGATGACGATCTTGCTAAAACAACATCCGGGTCTAAAGAGGCTCGATCAATCAAATTCGAAGCCGTACTCGACCCCAATGGTGTCAAGGCCAAGCTAATCTTTCACTGGGAAATGCCTGTTGATGCGATTGCGACCGCTTTGCCGGATGACTTGTTGAATGTCGCCAATGCAGAAGAGAAGTATGCATTATTGCCTACCGCAGACATCGCAAGACAATCCGTCAGCGCAAAAGGTAGCATTCAGCGCATCGCATTGAATGATGTCAACACAATCCGCGATGTCACGAATACGAATGACGGAAAGCTCGTTGCACCGAACAAGCAAAGTGGTGATCGAAGCGAAGCCTTTCTGAGTAAGTTGGCGGAGCTTTCTGGCATATTAGGCGAAGAGGCGACCAAAATTATCGGCAATAATTTTGAAGCCTTCCGGGTTGCCTATTCGGAAGCCATTCGTAACTGGATCTCACCGGAAGGTCCTGGAATAAGTTCAGCTGCGTTTTCTCAGCAGGCGATAGAGTATGATGGGTTACTCATTGCCCTAGTAGAACAAGCAAACAATGATCTCGCCCGAGAAAAGCTTTGGCAGGAAATTCTGCGATTTGGTGTGGCCAATGTTGGCGCCGGAAGTCCGGCAGCCATCGTTACACCGTGGCATCCTCTACGCCTTGCCGAGATTCATATCAAAGCCTGTCAGGCTACGAAACTGATTCATGATGTCCTTGAAGCGGAAGAAGATGATATTTTCCGTGCGGACCTTCTGTTTTCTCAGGTTCAGTTCGAACTGCTTGCGAACTATTACCCGGAAGTCTGTATCGGCTTTGATCGCGATCAGCCGATACTCCTGTCAGCGGCTGACACATCTTATGATTATACGCTTGCAGAGCCTCCCCTAAGGAGAAACCGACAGGACGGAGACGACGCACTTGATATTGAACCGGGCGTCGCCGCCAAAGCCTTTGGCGATGTTGGAGAACAATATTTAAAGCTTCTGCCTCACGAACGCAGCAATTTTTCAGTGGTCCTGTATAACGCCGAATCCAAGGCATTACCAAGTGCATTGGCATCTGAACTTTCCAGTAAGGTTGAACAAGAGAATCAACTGCAATGCGATCTTCTGCTTACGCACTCAGAGCCCAAACGTATTAGACGGATTTATGAGCAACAGAATGTCACCGTAAACGAAGAATCCGGCTCAGTGATGGCCAGTGAGGCTGCTAGAAATTTCCTATCCAGGCTCCGTGTAGGATTTCTTGATGCGGCTACAATCCCGGAAGACGATAATGATCGCGCTGCCGATTTAGTGGCACTTCAAGACGTTGTGGCCAGGAACGCTCAACTCGTATGGAAAAGATCACCCGGTGACAGGCATCCCGAGTTAAGCGCTCACGTTCCGGCGCGCTGGTCACGCCGTCGCCCCATCGGTTTAGCAGATACGGCCACATCCGTGTATTTGGCCTGTCCTGTACAGCCACAACCGGGCCAGAGCTACCTCAACCTCATTCAGGTTTTTTTGCAGGGGGACAATGCTCTTCCGGGTAATGTGATCCCTGCCCGTGAGGTCAACTTTAGAGATGGCGATATCGGCAACGTCTTTACTCAAACCCACAAAATCGGTGAATGGGTTGTAAACTTTGATGAATTGGTTGACCGCCGCCTTCTGAGCAACAATGGGGTGCGCGTAATTCGCCATATACGAGATCGACAAGTAGACAGGAATATCGTTGTCTCAACCACATCCAAGCCCAAGCTTTTACGTGTCCTTCTTAAAAAACGGCTGGACAGGCTCGATCCGACTATTACCTCTGATGATCAATCGGTGATTGATCTACTCATTGACCAAGCCAATACACTCTCTGGCCAGGTGGTTATGCGTGCCGCTCGCTATGGCCATTACGCAAACGAGTTACTTGGCATTGTCCTGTCGATGGAAGAAATTCGAAACGGGCTTGGAGACTCTAAGCTGCCTATTGGTTGGTATTTTCTGGATGACTTTGCATCCTGGTTCGGACAACGCGAAGAGCAAATCGCCGATATCATGGCCATTGCCCCTCGCATCGTGGATGGCCAGCCGGTTCTCAAAGTGGCGATATCGGAAGCGAAGTTTGTAAGTTCTCGCGGGTACAGAACACAGGCGAAGAAGTCCGCCAAACAACTTGAAGAAACCGTAGCACGCTTAGGACGAGCCATAGACCCCAATCACAAACGAATTGATCGTGACATTTGGCTAAATCGAATAGGCGATTTCATGATTGAAGGCATGGAGCCATTTGACTCCGATTTAATGTACGGTTGGGACTTACATAAGTGGTCAGACGAAGTCAGACAGGACAAGATACCGATACAGCTAGCCGGTTTTTCGCATGTCTTCGTTCACGATAATGACGAATATGTTGATAGTGGGGACGCGACACCTCTAAAAGGTATGCCGCACTGTGTACAGCAGGTATTTGATAAAGCGAAAGTCGCCGGAGCATTCCGCTCGTTTGCGAATAAGGACAATGAGTCTGAAAAGCAATCACAATCCGAAGGTAACACTTGGAATGATGCGCTTGTTTCAACGGGAGCCGCTTCAAAAACTCAAGAGGAAACCGCGAATACGGAAACGAACACATCCTCTTTCGCACAAAACCAGCCCCCAGAATCAGAATCTATA
>NZ_JBHNMF010000457.1:0-2655 GCF_048562965.1 Thiolapillus sp.
GCGCCAGCTCTACACCGGATACTTGCCAGGGACTCTTGATTCCCAGTATCTGGGCGTATAGGTCTTTGTCTCTCATAGGGGATTACGATAATCTACCCACTCCATTTGGGGAAGAGCCCCATATTGTTTGGGTACCGAAATACCGCTATAGAGTGCTGACTGGAGACGTTGCCAGAGAAGTGCACAATTGTATTCAGGTGTATAGCAGTCGACTGGGATGTCGGGTAATCGAATTGAATGTGCAGCCAGATCATGTGCATCTGCTGGTGAAGGTGCCGCCAAAGGTGTCGATATCGAAGTTGCTTGGTGTGGTGAAAGGAAAAACTGCACTGCGGATTTTCACGAAATTTCCGTACCTACGGAACAAACCATATTGGGGCAATCATTTCTGGGCGAAAGGTTACTGCGTTGATACAGTAGGTGTAGATGCTGAGATGATACGGAAGTATGTAAAATACCAGGAGAAACAGGAACAACGCCAAGTTCAAATGGACTTGGGCAAGTAATCAATGAAATGGGATAACTCACCAGCCAGCCTTCTCAGAAGGCTGGCATCAAAGCCCCCTTATAGGGGGCAAAAGGCAAGTCTGCGTTCTAAGAACGCAGATTTTTACCCTCGGTGCCAGCGAGCACAATGAAACCACCGATGCCGGCCTGCGCCTGCAGGGTGGCAGCCGGGTGGCGAGCCTGGGTGACCGCGTCTGGTATGACACCAATGGCAATGGCCTTCAGGATACGGGAGAACCGGGATTGGCCGGCTTGCCGGCGGGTTCCTATTCACTGGAGTTCGTACCACCGGCCGGACATGTTTTCAGCCCCCAGGGTCAGGGTGGCAATTCGGCCATCGACAGTGATGCCGATCCGGTTTCTGGGTTCACCAGCGCAGTAACTCTGCAGGCTGGAGATGTCGTGACGGGCATCGATGCGGGTATGTTGGTTCCCCAGGTGCAGCCTGCGAGCCTGTCCGACCTTGTCTGGTACGACAGTGATGGCGATGGCATACAGGATACCGGCGAGTCCGGCCTGGGTGGTGTAACCGTCAGCCTTTACTCGGCGGCCAATCCGGGTACCGTACTGGCCACAGCTGTAACCGATGCTTCCGGACACTACCGTTTCGATGGCCTGCCTGCCGGTGACTACGTGCTGCAGTTCTCTGCGCCGGCAAACCACGTCATCAGTCCGGCAGGCCAGACAGGTGATGCTGCTGACAGCGATCCCGATCCCTCTACCGGCCTGACGGCAGCCGTCAGCCTGGTCGCAGGCGAAAACAACACGAATGTGGATGCCGGCATGTACGTGCCCAACGCCACCCTGCTGTCCATTGGGGATGTCGTCTGGAATGACCAGAATGGAGATGGTATCCAGGATGCCGGTGAATCGGGGCTGGCGGGCGTGGATGTGGTGCTGTACGACGCGCAGGGTAACGAGCTGCTGCGCATGACCACGCCGGCTGACGGTTCCTACCTGTTCGACAATCTTGCACCCGGTGACTACCGCGTCGAGGTGGATACCAGCACCTTGCCGGCGGGCATGATCCAAACGGGCGATCCCGATAGTGCGTTCGACTCTGCACATGACCTGATCGGCCAGAATACGCCTATCGACACCGTGGATTTCGGTTACCAGGCACAGGCTGCGGCCCTGAGCCTGGAGAAAAGCACCAACGGTGACAATGCGGATACTGCGCCGGGTATGAGCCTGCCGGTCGGTGCGGCCGTCACCTGGTCCTACCGGGTCGAAAATGTCGGCAATGTTCCCCTGACGGCAGTTGCTGTCACCGATGATCAGCTGCCTGATGCGGATATTTCCTGTCCGGTGGATGACAATGACAATGTCATCGATGACCTGTCCGTGGGTGATGTGGTGACCTGTATTGCAACCGGTACTGCCACAGCCGGACAATACACCAATACCGGTACCGCTTCGGGCACGCCCCCCAATGGTCCGCCGGTGACTGATACGGATCCATCCAACTATTTTGGTGAACAGATCGATTTGGAACTGACCAAGACGGTCAGTGCCGGCCCTCACAACGTGGGTGATACCGTGACCTTTACCATCCATGTGCTGAACAACGGTCCGAGCAATGCCACCGGCGTGGCGGTGCAGGACGTGGTGCCCAACGGCTATGCCAATATTGCAAATATCAGCAATGGCGGTACCGAAAGCAATGGCACCATCAGCTGGAGCGGGCTGAGCATCGCCAATGGCGGATCGGTGGACCTGACCTTCCAGGCCGTGATCCAGGCCAGCGGCAGCTACACCAACGTGGCGCAGGTCACGGCAGCCGACCAGCCGGATTCGGACTCCACCCCGGGCAACAGCGTGCCGGGCGAGGATGATCAGGACAGCGCCGTGGTCGTTCCCGGTGCAGTCATTGACATCAGTCTGGTCAAGACGGTTTCCGGTGGCCCGGACTACTATGCCGGGGATGTGGTTACTTTCACGCTGACAGTTTCCAATGCGGGCCCTGGCAATGCGACGGGTGTGGAGGTGACAGACCCTGTACCGGACGGCTATGAAGGCATCAACAATATGGCTCTTCCCCAAATGGAGTGGGTAGATTATCGTAATCCCCTATGAGAGACAAAGACCTATACGCCCAGATACTGGGAATCAAGAGTCCCTGGCAAGTATCCGGTGTAGAGCTGGCGC
>NZ_JBHNMF010000458.1:0-2655 GCF_048562965.1 Thiolapillus sp.
ATGGATAACCATGGCGTTATGCTTCCTCCAGGTTTTGCGTGAGCCAGTCGTTCAATATCTGGCGGGTTCGGAACAAAGGATAGCTCCTTTTTGGAATATAATCACATGGTACCCGACACAGATTCAATCCCGGCACGTCCTTTTTCGACAGTCCGCCCCGGAGCGGCTTTTATTTCTTTTCCTGCAGTGAAGCAAATGGACATCCAGCAAAAAATAGCCCATGAACTCGGCGTAAAGCCCCAACAGGTCAACGCAGCCATCTCCCTGCTGGACGAAGGGGCCACCGTGCCCTTCATCGCACGCTACCGTAAAGAAGCCACACAGGGGCTGGATGATGCCCAGCTGCGCGTTCTGGAGGAGCGCCTTGGTTATCTGCGGGAGCTGGAGGAGCGGCGGAGCAGCATTCTGAAATCCATCAGCGACCAGGACAAGCTTACTCCGGAATTGGAGCAGTCCATCCTCGAAGCCGACACCAAGGCCCGCCTGGAGGACCTTTACCTCCCTTACAAGCCCAAACGCCGCACCAAAGCACAGATTGCCCGGGAAGCCGGGCTGGAACCTCTGGCCAGCAGCCTGCTGAAAGACCCGACACAAGATCCGCAGGAAACAGCCACCGCCTTCGTCAATGCAGCCAAGGGCGTTGATGACATCAGTGCTGCCCTGGACGGTGCCAAGCAGATCCTCATGGAGCAGTTTGCGGAAGATGCCGAGTTGCTGGGAGAGCTGCGGGAATACCTGTGGAACAAGGGCATCCTGCGTTCCAGGGTTATTGTCGGTAAAGAAAAGGAAGCCGAAAAATTCACCGATTACTTCGAATATGAAGAAGCCATCGGCAAGATACCTTCACATCGCGCCCTGGCCCTGTTCCGTGGGCAAAGCCTAGGTCTGCTGTCGCTGGAACTGATCGTGGATGAGGAAACACCCTCGCCTTCACCTGGCGAATCACGCATTGCGGCCCGGTTCGGTATCCGCCATGCAAAACGTCCCGCAGATGACTGGCTTGCCGAGGTGGTACGCTGGGCATGGAAGATCAAGATCTTTACCCGCCTGGATCTGGACCTGAAAATGCGCCTGCGAGAAGCTGCGGAAGAAGCCGCCATCGAAGTGTTTGCCGCCAATCTCAAGGATCTGCTGCTGGCAGCCCCCGCGGGTTTTCATGCCATCATGGGCCTGGACCCCGGCATCCGCACCGGGGTGAAAGTCGCCCTCATCGACGGTACGGGCAAGGTGCTGGCGACAGAAACCATCTATCCCCATCCTCCGAAAAACCAGTGGGATGCATCGATCGATACGCTGGCAAAACTTGCCAAACAACATAATATTTCGCTTGTAAGTATCGGAAATGGCACAGCTTCCAGAGAGACAGAAAAACTGGTCAAAGAAATGGCCAGACGGCATCCTGAGCTGAATCTGCGCCAGCTCGTCGTCAGCGAAGCCGGCGCTTCGGTATACTCGGCATCGGCCCTCGCGTCGGCGGAACTGCCGGAGCTGGACGTGTCGCTGCGCGGCGCTGTCTCCATCGCCCGGCGTCTGCAGGACCCGCTGGCGGAACTGGTAAAGATCGAACCCAAGGCCATCGGCGTGGGACAGTATCAGCATGACGTGAATCAAAACCGTCTGGCGCGGTCACTGGACAACGTGGTGGAAGACTGTGTAAACGCAGTCGGTGTGGACGTCAATACCGCCTCCCCCGCGCTCCTGCAGCAGGTTTCAGGCCTGAGCAAGACGGTAGCGGACAATATCGTCAGTTTCCGCAACGAACAGGGCGCGTTCAAAACCCGGAAACAGCTGCTCAAGGTGCCGCGTCTGGGTGAGAAGACCTATGAGCAGGCCGCCGGCTTCCTGCGTATTCCCCAGGCCGAAAATCCCCTCGACAGCTCAGCCGTGCATCCTGAAGCTTACGGCGTCGTACAGCGCATGGCCAGACAGAACGGACGGGAAATCAACAGCCTCATCGGCGACAGCAGTTTCCTGCGCAAACTGCGCCCTGAAAACTATATCGACGAGACCTTTGGTGTCCCCACGGTGCGCGACATCATTGCCGAGCTGGAAAAACCCGGTAGGGATCCGCGCCCCGAGTTCAGGACTGCAACCTTCAAGGAAGGCATCGAGAGAATCACCGATCTGAAGGAAGGCATGATCGTCGAGGGCGTGGTGAGCAATGTCGCCGACTTCGGCGCCTTCGTGGATATCGGCGTGCATCAGGACGGGCTGGTACACATCTCCGCCCTTTCCGACAAGTTCGTCAAGCATCCCCGTGATGTGGTGAAGGCCGGTGACGTTGTCAAAGTGAAAGTCATGTCGGTGGACACCCGACGAAAGCGAATTTCACTCAGCATGCGCCTGGACGATACGCTACTGACGGATGCGAAATCTTCCGGCAAACCTCGTGCAGATGCAAGGAAAGCACCCCGCCACAAAAGTCAGGCCAAAAAACGTGATGCTACCGGCAGCATGGCCAACGCCTTCGCGGCGGCGCGGAGAAAACGCTGAAATACAGCCTGCAAAGCCCGCCATTGCTGCAGTCAGGAAAATGCAAGCGTGTCTTCGACCTCGTGATAGATTTTGGGACATCCCAGTCCCCAAAATCGACTCGGCCTTTGACAACCTATTTGTGCCCCAGCCGTCCTGGTCACCAAGCACTACGCAACAACT
>NZ_JBHNMF010000459.1:0-2651 GCF_048562965.1 Thiolapillus sp.
GTCCATAGCGGCCTCCAGAAGTTTGTGTTGATTTCTCTTCTGAGAGGCCGCGCCTTGCTATGTCAACTATTTTTTGAGATTTTTAGTGGTTTTTCTCCTCTGAAACTCTAAACTCTAGTTATTGTTTTTACAAGCCGAAAGTATACCCGCTAAACCGCCTGTTTCAAATCCCCGTGAACCGTATCACGCCCCGGTTCAGCCAATAAATGACGTGAGCTGCATAACAAAAACAAACCTTCGCGCCGAATGCGCTACACTCCGTGTCAGATGCAACAGGAAGAAGGGGAAAGGCCATGAAAGATCTGATTTGGGACAACACACTGAGTGTACAAATCCAGGAAATCGATGAAGATCACCGCAGACTGGTGGGTCTGTTCAATCTTCTCAACCATGCTGTGGAAGACGGAGAAAAGAAGGACTATATCGATGCGATACTGGAAGAACTGATCAGCTGCACCGTCTGGCATTTCAGGCACGAAGAACGGCTGATGCTCAAGTATGCTTACGACGGTTATTCAGAACACAGGAAAGAACATGAAGAACTGATCGAAAGCATCAAAGCGCTGCAGCAGGAGCGTAAAAAGGAAGGCATCTCAGTCACCCAGGACGACATTGAATTTCTGGAGCACTGGCTGACGGGGCATATCCTGGGTGCCGACATGGATCTGGGCGCCTATCTCAGCGAAGTCATGTAGAAAAACCTGGATACCACGCAATTGCCTTTCTAGCGCGGCAGCCACAGGATCATGATGGCGCAGACAATGACCAGCACCACGAACCAGAAGATGAATTTGCCACGCACTCCGGCACGGTAGCCCCGCTCCTGAAAATGCGACACGGCGCCACATTTCGGGCAATGCGCGCTGTCTGCGGGGATTTTTTCCCCGCAATAGAGGCATTTAACCCGGTCGGCCATCGATGCGGGGCCGGATGAGTATGGGCGTGTAAACCAGCGCAAACAGCAGGAAGGCCAGCATCCACAAACCACCGGCGATATTGATCCACAGGTTGAATTGCTGCGGAGCCAACCAGGGGCCGAACACGCGCATCACAGCTCCAAGGTTGAGCAACACGAAAGCCACGGGGATGAAAGGCCCGGTATCGTTGATGTTGCGGCCGGTATGACCCAGAGCCACACGAGACATCATACCCAGGGTGAGCACACCGATGCCGCCAACCGTGATCGCATGCAGCGCCACCGACGGCAACAACACACCGAATCCCGAAAGACCACGCAGCGTCAGGCCCAGCACCAGCCAGGCATAGCCGACGTGCAGCACCCAGAGGATGGGCACGCGCCAAACGCCGGGATGGTACCAGCCGGCAAGACGAACACCCTGTATCAGGGCCGCGGCCAGCAGGGCTGCACCTGCTACAGGTCCGTGCGGCAAGGCAAGTTCAGCCCCGGCGGCAATCACCATGCTGATGAAGGTACCTTTCTCCACCCAGGGCCGCACGGTGGAGCGCGCCCCGGGAACAGCTTTCTCGGTAAAGAAAGGCACCACCCTCCCCGCCACCAGCAACAGCACCAGCAGTACCATGTCCACCATCAGGTAGGCACCCCGGGGCCAGAGGTTCCTGGCCACGCCCATCACGTCCAGATGCACCAGCAGATTGGCCAGGGTCATGCCCGCGAAAATAAGCAGGAACATACGGTTGACCCTGTTCTGTCCATGCCATAACGGGCGCCACAATGACCAGCCAACCAGTGGAATGAAAGCCAGGTCCACTGCGGCCACCAGCCACTGGGGTGCTCCCGGCGTCACCACCAGGACACGACCCAGCAACCAGACACTCGAAATGATCACCAGCAGCCGTCCAGTAGGCACTGCCATGCCGGTCCAGTTCTTTACCGCCGTCAGCAGAAAACCGGCAATCACGGCAGAGGCATAGCCGAACAGCATCTCGTGAGCATGCCATTCCACCAGCGTGAAATAGCCTTTCGCCGGCACCACGCCCTGCCAGAACGCCAGCCACAAACCCAGCAGCACCAGCGCTGAAAGGCCTGCTGCCAGAAAAAAGGGGCGGAAACCCAGGGCAAACAGCGCAAAACTGCCGCTTTTACGCATTACCGGGGGTTCTCCTATATTCAAAGACATGTACTCACTCCTGCAACACCAGGCAGACCCGAAGGGCAGCTATCTTCACTCCCGGTTTATGACCTTTCCTTGACGTTGCTCAAATGGGCCACCAGACAACCGTGGCAAACTCCGCTCATGATTACACGTCTGCCTCTTCCATTCCCCCCACCCCGTGTCGGGTCATTGCGCACCCTGCCCGGCAGGTTGCTGCCCGGCCGGCTTCACTCTCAGGGGCTGACCCTGCTGCTGAACCGGCTGTTGTCTGAAGCGCTGGCCGGCGGTGAACTGGATTTTCTGCAGGACCGTGTTTTGCAGATTGAGGTCATGGACCTTGCCCTGGATTACCGCCTGACCCTGGACAGGGGAAAGCTTGCCGCAGCTGCCCCTGGAAGCGCACCGGACGTGCGGTTCGGCGGCAGGTCACGGGAGTTTCTGCTGCTGGCACTCAACGAGTGTCGGGTACCATGTGATTATATTCCAAAAAGGAGCTATCCTTTGTTCCGAACCCGCCAGATATTGAACGACTGGCTCACGCAAAACCTGGAGGAAGCATAACGCCATGGTTATCCA
>NZ_JBHNMF010000460.1:0-2649 GCF_048562965.1 Thiolapillus sp.
GCTAGGGTTACTGCCCCCGGATCCTGAAATCACAAGAGGAAAATCCAATGAAATTGAAAATCATCATGGCAGTGCTTGTCGCATTTTCCCAACCGGCAGCCGCAATTACCGTACACCGAGTCACCAGCCTGGCGGATCACGGAGACGGCACCTTGCGCGCTGCCGTTGCAGCCGCTGCATCGGATGACCGTATAACTTTCGCGCCATGGCTCTACGAGAAAACTATCCGACTGAACAGCGAAATCACTATTAACAAACGCCTACGCATTGAGGGCGATATGAACAACGATAGGCGACCAGATATCACCCTAGACGGGCAACACGAGCACAGACTGCTAAACATCACGTCAGGAGGCAATTTGACGCTCTGGGCGGTATCACTAGAGCACGGTAAGGCTGCTGAGGGAGGCGCCATCTACAACCTCGGCACCGTCAGCGCCAAATTCTGTCAGATCAACGAAAATCTAGCAACGGAGCAGGGGGGGGCAATCTATAACCGTGGAATGCTGAGCATCGACAGCTCCAGCGTCCGTGATAATTTCGCCGCAACACAGGGGGGCGCCATCTACAACGGAAAAATGATGGCTACCGATACTGCTAAAACGACACTATCAGCGTCAACATTCGCGTGGAACCAGGCAAAAATAAACGGCGGCGTAATTTACAACCGTGGCGGTATTTTCGGCGCAATCAACAGCACATTTGCGAACAATTTGGTACAGTCACGTACAGACTGGGAAAACGACACAAACGCGAAAGGGGCTGTTTTGTACGCCGTCGGCGGCAGCAATAAATTTTCAGACAGCACGCTAAAAAACAACAAATCCGCACCACTCAGGGAGCCAGAACAAAAAAAATGCGGCATACGCTCTAACAGTGATTTCAACTGCCTACCACTAGCAGAGCTCAAAGCAAAAAACGGGCAACGCAGAATAAACAACGGCGGGATCATATACAGTCTAGCCAGCTGGTCATCAGTACAATTGATCCGGACGGTGATATCAGAATCACGAGGCCGGAACTGTGGCGGACTGGGTCGATACACACTCGATCACAGCTGGTCGGACGACAATACGTGCGATGGAGCGGCGGATTTTTCCGAACCTGGTACCAGCAGGGGAGATGCCAAACTAGGACCACTAGCCGATGAGGGCGGCTATACGTACACGTACAGTCCACTACCGGACAGTGGTCTGATTGATGCAGCCGGCACGATATGTCCAGTCCACGATCAGCGCGGGGCACGACGTACACGGTATCCAGATACCCAGTGCGATATCGGCTCTGTAGATGCGAACTCCCGCGCGCCATCGCGCCTGCGGCCTCAAACCATAAATACCACGCCGCCGGCGGAGTACAACGAAGACATCGCGGTTTTGCATGAGCGCATCGACACGCTCAAAACCCAGACCGAAACGCAGCAGGCTGAAATAACCACAAAGGCCGAAAATATCGCGCGACTGGAACGTGAACTTGACACGCTGGGCGAGCATTTGGAAGCACTTCAGCGCCAAATAGCGGAACATGCAGGAGATACCGCGAAAATCACCGAACTTCAGACGCAAGTGACGGCCACTAAGACTCAGATAGAGGCGCACAGGTCGCGCATTGCGGAACTGGAAGACGCGCAAATTCACGAATGCCTGGCTGTCGAAGCGTGGGACGCCGGAAATATGAAATCTTTGACTGTCGGCGATGAAGCGTTGCTCTACCAGCATGATACGTTTATTGACGTGGGTGACGTAGGCAGCCCGACACCATTACAGCATCGGGTTACGCGCCATGTTGAAACCAACCGGGCCGGTAACCTCCAATCTTCCGGACAGATCCAAGGCGACAATGGCCCTATTCAATGGATAGCTACATCCTCGCAAATTCCGGGTTCCGGGGTTTATTCGACAAACTGGGAGTTCTTCAGCGCGCAACCGTTCGGCCGCGTGATCTTTACGAATTACGTTGATGTGGATTTCGGAAATGGGGGAGATGACGCGCTGATTGTCGGGGGTTCCAACCACCATCTCCGCCTGCTGGTAGTGGATGGCACTTCCCCCACTGTTGGCGCTGCTTTCGGCGTTCGCCGCCTTCGGGATGCGCAATATCTGGGCTGGTCTGGCAGTTCTGATCAGTACCCGTTCATAAGCAATGCCGCAGTTGGAAATGAGGGCGCGCCGGCTTCATGGCCTACCTTCACGCCCGACCGCGCCCGATACGGCGATGGCGTCACGGGTTACGGGCCTGCCGACATTGCGCCCACCCTAGCGGTAAGACTCACCCCACGGGCGAAATACGCAAGTTTTGAAATAACCGTTCTGGCAGCACCTGATGGCGTTGTTCCTGCGCACCCCTTCACTGATGCCTGCCAGTGAGTCAAGCGTCTCTTCGGCCTCGTGATAGATTTTGGGGGCAGGGATGTCCCAAAATCTATCACGAGGCCGAAGAGACGCTTGTGAGGCTTCACACGAATCTACGAAGAACCTCATGGAGTGTCGTATAGCAATGAAACACGGGAACGAAGACTAAGTACTGAAGTTTCACCATTATTTTCACTTCCCTGATCTCGCAAACTCAAGCCACCATGCGTAGCAGAAGGGAGACGAAAGTATTTTGCCGGCATTTCTCCCGGTCTGGCCAAAGTCTGAGAAAATCCTC
>NZ_JBHNMF010000461.1:0-2648 GCF_048562965.1 Thiolapillus sp.
TTAAGGATTGGCACAAAAAACAACCGGAATTATTCAAAAAGAAAATCTATGATCTATCGGGACTTGACAGCAGAATGATGTCACGGGTCTGTATGCCGAATCGCCGGGCGGTGAGGGCATGGCCCAGTTCGTGCAGCACCACGCAGCCGAACAGGGCGAGTATGAAGACCACGCCCTGCACGACCGCCTGCAGATTCTGTTCGGAACGCCAGTAACTCAGTGCGATCCACAACAGCAGGATGAGAAAAGTCGCATGCACATAGACGGCAATCCCGGCGAGGCTGCCCAGGCGCATGGACCATTTCATGGAGGGCTGGTTCTTGCTGTCAGTGTTCATGGAAAATCCCTGTTATTTCAGGAAGTAGCGCAGGAAGGCGAGCTTGTCCGCCGCTTCTTCGATGCGCTTGCTCGTCGGCGTTCCCGCACCGTGACCGGCCCGGGTCTCGATGCGGATGAGGATGGGCGCCGGGCCTGCCTGGGCCGCCTGCAGTGCAGCGGTGAACTTGAAGCTGTGGGCGGGATAGACCCGGTCGTCGTGATCCGCAGTCATGACCAGGGTGGCCGGGTAGCGCACGCCCGGCTTGACGTTGTGATAGGGCGAGTAGGCGTACAGGGCTTTGAATTCCGCTTCGTTTTCGGGAGATCCGTAGTCTGATTCCCAGGCCCAGCCGATGGTGAATTTGTTGAAACGCAGCATGTCGAGCACGCCAACGGCGGGGACTGCGGCTGCAAAAAGGTCGGGTCGCTGCAGCAGCGTGGCGGCCACCAGCAGGCCACCGTTGCTGCCACCGCTGATGCCCAGGTGCGCCGGGGAGGTGTAGCGGTCAGCGATCAGCCATTCGGCGGCGGCGATGAAATCATCGAACACGTTCTGCTTGTGCGTTTTCGTGCCCGCTTCATGCCAGGCCTTGCCGTATTCCCCGCCACCGCGAAGACTGGGAACGGCATAGACGCCGCCCATTTCCATCCACACCAGGTTGGTCACCGAGAAATAAGGTGTCAAAGATATATTGAATCCACCATAGCCATACAGCAGGGTCGGATTGTTTCCGTCGAGTTTCAGGCCCTTTTTGTGGGTGATGAACATGGGAACCCGGGTGCCGTCCTTGCTGTTGTAGAACACCTGCCGGGTGACGTAATCATCGGAGTTGAACTTCACTGACGGACGTTTGAACAGGGTGCTCTTGCCGGTTTCCAGATCCAGATGGTAGATGCGTGCCGGGGTGTTGAAGCTGGTCCAGGAGTAGAAGGTTTCCCTGTCGTGCTGTTTGCCGTAGAAACCACCGGCGCTGCCGATGCCGGGCAGCTTCAGTTCCCGGGCCTCGCCCTTCACCGGCTTTATGAGGATCCTGTGCCAGGCATCGTGAAGATAAGTCACGATGAAGCTGTCATTGACCATGGTGGCGGTTTCGATGGTGTCTTTCGATTCCGCCAGCATTTCCTTCCAGCGCTTCCGTTCAGGGTGGTTCAGGTCGATTTCCAGGATGCGTCCCCGGGGGGCATGATCGTTGCTCAGAAACCAGAACCGGGAACCCTGGTTGCCCAGGTACTCGTAGCTGGCCTGCCAGCTTTCGATGACGGGTCTGATGCCTGTTTCGATGTGCTGCAGATCCTGGAAATAGAGCAGGTTCTTGTCTTCGGTACCGCGCCCGACTTCGATGAGCAGGTATCTGCCGTCTTCCGTGGCGATGCCGTTGAATGACCAGTCCTTGTGGTCTGGGCTGTGATAGATGAGCTTGTCTTTTTCCTGGGGATCGCCCAGGCGGTGGTAATAGAGCTTGGGGAAATAGTTCACCTCTTTAAGCTTGTCGCCACCTTCGGGTGCATCATAGCGTGAGTAATAGAAGCCCTTGCTGTCAGCCGTCCAGGAGACGCCGGAGAACTTGATCCATTCCAGACGGTCGTCCAGATCCTTGCGGGTATCGATGTCTCTGACGTGCCATTCTGTCCAGTCCGAGCCCGCATCAGCGATGGCGTAGGCGTAGAAGTGTCCGTCCGGGCTGACCGCCGCACCCTTGAGCGCCACGGTGCCGTCTTTCGACAGTCTGTTGGGGTCGATCAGCACAGTGGGTTCGTCTGACAGGTTGTGCAGCGTGTACACGATCGCCTGGTTCTGCAGACCGTCGTTGCGGCTGAAAAAATAGCGTCCCGCCACTTTGTAGGGCACAGAGTAACGCTCATAATTCCACAGTTCCGTCAGACGCTTGCGAATACTTTCGCGTTCCGGGAATTTTTCCAGCCAGGTACGGGTGAGCCGGTTTTCCGCCTCGATCCAGCTGCGGGTTTCCCTGGAATCCAGGTTTTCCAGCCAGCGGTAGGGGTCGTGAACCTTCACACCATGATAGGTGTCGATATGATTGACTTTTCTGGCATCCGGGTAAGGGATCGGCTGAGAATCCATGGCGGGCTGTCCGGCTGTGGTCACTGTGAAGAGAATGCCGAGGGCGAATGTTGAAAACAGCATGGGTCTGGCTCTTTGGAAATCAGGCTGAAAGAGAAGATTATAGGCTCAGGCGTCTTTTGGAAAGCCCCAATCCCCGGATAGAAAGCGCTAAGACGGAAAAAGCCTTGGCTGTATAATGGTTAGTGACAAAACAGACCATCACCCAATGGGTGCAACAGCTCAAGGCTTATGACTATTCTAACCT
>NZ_JBHNMF010000462.1:0-2648 GCF_048562965.1 Thiolapillus sp.
ACACACACACACACGCATGCATCGGAGGCGTAACCAAAAAGGGCTAATAATCAACTAACATACACGGCCAGACAAATGTACAAACAACAATGACCAAGCATGTAAACTGTGCAGTATAAATATATGTGAGCTGCATGCACATGAGTCAGGCCTATTTTTATGTGCAATATGCATTGTAACCATTATTAACGAAAAGAGAAAGGAAAGCACCACACGAAAAATCCTACGGTTCCACCAGAGTTTTGTAGAGATGCCAGCTGGTCATGAATTTATTGTAGGACATATTTACTTTTGAGTTGTGTTTATATACTTCGAAAGTATTTCTAAGATACTGTTTAAAAAAATGAAACTGTGGTATAATCTTTTTAACTTTACATTTGTAAATAAAAAATTTTGCCACCAGAATAATCAGATCGAATGTGTCATCTGACCTAAAATTGACATCATGCCCAAATAGGACAATACTTTCGTTTAGTGTGATTGACACTGCATTTACACCTCTATCATTCAAGGCTATCTGTAACTGTTCCCAAAATGGCTTTATGCTGTCACATCTCCAAAAAATATGGTTAATAGCATCTCGTTCTTTTTTACAAAATGAACATGTGATATCATTTTCAACACCCATATGCATTAATACAACATTTGTAGCTAATATCCTGTGTACCAATCTGATTTGGAACCATTTGAGCTTTATTTCTCGAATTTTATGTATTTTCTTAAAGGTAATATTCCAGTTTATATCTAGGTTCAATTTATAATCCCATTTATCACAACAGTTAGGTTTACTGTCAGTCTGTATTAACACCTCATAATAGAGACGTGCACCTTTCTGAGCACCATAAATAATCTTTAGTGTCTTGGTCAAATCGGTCGATTTATTTTTCTCCACTGTGAGTCCGGTTTTACGTATGTAACTTTTAACAGCCTGTACACATCCAATATATGTAATGTAATTTGTGTTAATGTCGTATTTCTGTGTAAAACGTTTAACTGTCATAAAAGTCCCATCTTCATTCAGAATACTTTTAATGTAACACACACCACTATCAATCCAGTTTTTGTAAAAAATATTTCTATTTTCAACTTGAATATTGTCGTTGCAGAAAAGAGGCTCTGCAGCAAGCTCTTCCGATTTCTCAACATATATTTTTCTACCGAATTCTCTATATGCCTGAAATACATGAGCCCAAAATTTGTTCAAATGACAATCCTTAACATTAAGGCTTGATCCCAGCTGTTCAAGCAATAACACTTTGGGATAGGATACCTTGAGTATACTTTTCCATTTATGGTTACTTGTCTTTAATTTACGTACCCAAATGAGCTTCAATGCATTAATATACTCTCTTATTTTAGGTATCCCAAGTCCTCCCTTAGTGACATTTTTAATTGCTGTTTTCCTACTTATTCTATCTTGTTTCCTATTCCATATAAACTCAAATACTGTGTTCTGCAACTCATCAACAAGGTTATCTGGTGGATTTGGTAATAAAATCCACAGTTGAATAATCTTTGACAAAATCAGTGACTTTAAAACTGCCACCCGGCCCAGTGGCGTTATTTGTCTCTTTAACCATGTTTTATACAAAGCTTTTATTTCAAAAAATTTATCTTTAAAGTTAAGTAATTCGCAATTTTTCAAATCATTAGTAAACCAAATACCAAGGATTTTAAATTTACATGGGTTCCATTCCATGTGTAAATGTGGCATATATTTAATAGGACAATTTTGTCTACTTCCAAGCCATATGGCACTGGTTTTTCCCGCATTCAAGAAGAGACCCGATGCTTTCCCAAAAATTTCAATGGTGTTTATTGTTTCCTGAAATGATTTTTCATCACCTTCTAACATAATTTCAGTATCATCTGCATATTGTGAAATTTTGTGTTCAGTTTCTCCAATGACAATGCCTTTAATATTTTCATTTTGTCGTATCATGTTGGCAAGGATTTCTACACACAAAATAAATAGATATGGTGAAATTGGGTCCCCCTGTCTACAACCCCTCTGAACGGAAAACCACGGTGATAATTGTCCATTAACTGTGACAGTTGATTTTATATCCTTATAAAATGTAGATATCCACCGGCATATATCCGATCCAAAACCAAAAGCACGAAGAACTTTGAACATGAATTTCCAGTCAACTGAATCAAAGGCCTTTTCGAAGTCTAGGCACAAAAGTAGCCCCGGTAATTTTTCTCTATTCATGTGGCTAATTAAATCGTATATTTGGCGAATGTTATCGCCAATGAATCTATTAGTCATAAATCCAGTTTGATCCTCATTAATTAAAGAAGGAAGAACAAGTTTTAAACGGTTAGCGATACACGTTGAGCCTATTTTATAAACAACATTAAGAAGTGAAATTGGTCTCCAATTTTTTATCAGATCTTTTGCTTTGTCTCCTTTTGGTATACATATTATCACACCCTCCTTCTGTGTTGATGATAATTCTCCTTTTCTAAAACTATTATTTAGTGACTTAACAACAAATGCCCCCAACTGTAACCAAAAGAATTTAAAAAATTCAACAGTGAAACCATCCGAACCAGGACTTTTATTATTTTTCATATTTTTAAGTGCTAGACTTGCTTCATCTAAAGTAATTTCCCCTTCAAGCAAAAGCTTTTCCTGTAATGTT
>NZ_JBHNMF010000463.1:0-2648 GCF_048562965.1 Thiolapillus sp.
GGGACCTGGCATTCATCATGCGTCGCCAGCGGAATGTCATGCTACGTACCCTGACCATGTTCATGACACCGATGATCAGTATTCTGAATCAGGCGCGGATGTACGGTTCAAAGCGCACAGCTGCCGGGTATTTGCAGCTGATGCTGGTCACTATGGCCCCTGCGGTCACGGCGGAGTTGATCCGGCAGCTCTGGGAAGATGACGAAGATGACGAAGATTCAGATATTCTGAGTACGTTTGGTCGCGTGGTTTCTGACGGCACACTGTCTCTTTTCCCCTTAGGGAACATCGTAAATGCGGCTATACAGGGGCAATCCCGCAGTACGCCGGTCATAGGTGAGATACAGCACGGCGTTATGTCTCTGAGCCGGTTATCTTCCAGCTTTTTGAACGAAGAGGCTGAGGTGAGTAAGCGGGATGTGATAGGTGTGCTGAAGTTTGCAGCAGTGCTGACACAGGTAGGGGGTGCTGACCAGGCGCTGGATACTGCCAGCGGTCTGTATGATGCTATTCAGGAGTGGGATGATCTGACGAAGAAGGAAGTCGCGTCGAAGATCATGTTTGGAAGGTAGGGCCTCCTACCGCCGCCTCACCGGGAGTCGCTAACCCGGAGGACCCAGTGAGGCTTTTGGGTCAGTAAAAGGCCCTATGTTGGTTTAGCAGAGTACTTGAGAAACGAGCTTAACGTATTCGTCGATCTTGTCCAGTTTGGTCTGCTGGTTATCGTGTTTGGAATTCACCATGTGATCGATCGCATCCAGAGCGGGACCGGATCGAATGATAATATGATCCTCAGGGTAGGTCCCTTGGGAGGTATGTGGACGTGCCCAGGTTTTACCGTCTTTAGGGTCTGGGTGTCGGGCATCACTCAGATCCTGCAAAGTGCTGTCTACCAGATCGAGCAGCATGCATGGTGTTTTATTTGCGTCCTTCTTGAAGACACGGACGAGGGTACGGATGGTATCAATTGCGTGTTGCATGTGTATTTCTCCTATTTTAGATTAGCGGCATGTGCGGGAATTTCGATGCTTTCATCGATGCCCATGAAAATGATTGAGTCTCTAACAAACCGTTTCAGTCTTCCCAGCCAGATAGCAGCACGGGTTTGTGGGACGGCGGGGGTAACACCGGTTCCGGCGGTACCTGCTGTACTCAACGGTGATGTTGTATCCGCTGAGTAGGCTACACCTGTTTCCACTGATTGCTGAATTTCGGTTTCAGTCATTGTACCAGCAATGGCCTCACTATTGAAAGAGGTAGTTGCGATTCCTGTTTCCAAAAGCTCAGACTGATAGGTGGCCTGCGCTGCGTTTAGCGTGGTGAACCCCGGTACGGACTGCCCGATGGCCTGTATCTGTGCGTTTGCCAGAGGGGCGACTTCCTGCGTTCCTGCCAGAAGGGACATTTCGTATTCTTCGGGTGCGGTAGCCATTGCTGTTTCGAAGCTGGCCTCTGAGGCAGGTGCCATCACGGCTTCCCCTGCGATACTGGTGGTATTCTCAGCGCCGATATCCACCAGGGAGGATGTGGCGAAGGTGCCTGAAAGCATACTCACGGAGTCTTCTGTGGCGGATACCGTGACGGCTTCAGCAGCGATAGCATCGGCGGTATCGCCCATGGCAGCGGCGCCCCCTGACAGGCCCACGGCCTCTGCACTGGCAGTAGCGGATTCAACCCCGGTAGCCATGACAGCCCAGCCCGCGGAGGCTGTAGCAGCGGTTTCTGCGGCAACGGAAGCCCCGGTTGCTACGCCTGTGGCAGCGGCACCCGCAGTGGCTGAGGCGGCAGCTGCCCCGGTGACTGCTGCCACTTCCCCGGCTGCCACACCGGCAGCTGTAGCGGAGGCTGTCGCGGTAGCTGCCGCGGTGGCAGATGCTGTAGCTGCGGTCACAGCACCCGCTGTAGCGCCTCCTGCGCCCCCTGCGAGGGAGGCGGATATAGCGGATGTGCCGATCAGCGCTGTGAAGAAGGCTATGATGGCCACGGCTATTTCCCCGGACTTGTCATGGAACTTTAGGGGATTGTCCTTTGCGTAGAGATAGCTGCTGTATTCGGATCTGGCAGGGTCCGGTGTCAGAAACCTGGACAGTTTGTAGGAGTATGCACGCTTACCAAAGATGTAGACCGGGCCGTGGGCGACCTGCCCCCCAAAACGCGGCGTTGTGACTTGCGCTGTATTCAGTGCAGCCATTCCTACTATCCCCGCCAGTGCAGCCCCTGCAATGAGTGAGCGCGTGTTCATCTACCGGGGTTTAGTATGTCTACGACGTCTTCACGCGTAGGCAGCCAACGGCGGAGTATCCGTGCGTCATTCGCAGGCATCTGGAACCGGGTTGAGGCGGGCTCAAAGAACATGGGCACTTTAGCCGCTGTGGAATTAATGGCCCAGCCGCTCAGGTAGGATGCGTACTTTCGACGGTTCTTAGGTTTTCTCCACCCTATGTAAGCCCTGTCGATCTGTTCCTGTGTGGTGTCGTCGGGGAACTGCTCACTCTGGAGGCGTTGTAGTGTAAGGGATTCGCTCCGGTTCATTGCGGTTTTATACTGGAGATGGCTACGTTTGAGTACCATGCTTTCGCGGGTATTGTAGTGTTCCAGTCTCTGTAGCCGGTGCAGGCGTTCCATCTCTTTGTCGCGCGGGGTCATAT
>NZ_JBHNMF010000464.1:0-2641 GCF_048562965.1 Thiolapillus sp.
AGGTGATGCGGTCAGTACTGTCGGTCGGGGCCATGGCATTCTCCTGCGTTGTGGTGGGACAGGAGAAAGTCTGTGGCTGATGGTGTTCTGAAAAAAGGTGTCGATTCTGGGGCGCTTACCCGGGAATACACATCCTCCAGGGAATCATCTGCCTGCAATGGCGGGGGCGATGCTGCAACGGCATGCTCCGGAACAGGATCAGGAAGCACTGGCGAAACGGGCAGGCGCAGACCTTCCCAGTCAATCTCCTGGTTTTCCGAAGTGATCACCGCCTGCAACACCCGGTTCTGCAGCTCGCGGACATTACCCGGCCAGGCATAGTCCAGCAATGCCTTTTCGGCAGTCGCATTCAGATAAAGCCCGCTCTTGCCGTAATCGGCAACGAACTGCCCGAGGAAATAGCGCGCCAGTGGCAGTATGTCTTCCGGACGCTCACGCAACGGTGGCGCGGCGACGGACACCACCTGCAAACGGTAGTAGAGATCCTGCCGGAAAAGTCCTTCCGACACTTCATTGGCAAGGTCACGGTTGGTGGCCGCAACGATACGGATATCGATCGCTGCCAGCCATGGAGAGCGAAGCGAAGGCTGGTAGACCCCAGTAGCCGCGAGGCCGCACTGTTTTCCCGGCGTGCCTTGCGCCAGAGGGAAAACAAAGTAGGCCTCCGAACGCGGCGTCCAGTCATTGGGAGCCAAGTACGGAGCAGCAACGAGCTTGCGAAGTTGTTGCGTAGTGCTGGGTGACCAGGACGGCTGGGGCACCAATAGGTTGTCAAAGGCCGAGTCGATTTTGGGGACTGGGATGTCCCAAAATCTATCACGAGGCCGAAGACACGCTTGCTTGACCGGCTTGGCCGCCCCCACGGGAGTGATCTCTTTCTCCTGAATGAGACGCAGCAGCTTGGCCTGGGTTTCCAGAGGCAGTTCACCGATTTCATCGAGAAAGAGTGTGCCGCCCTTCGCCTGGAAGATGCGGCCAGAAGCGGCGTTCTGGGCGCCGGTATAGGCTCCTTTTTTGTGACCGAACAGTTCGGTATCGATCAGACTGTGAGCGATTGCACCGCAATCCACGGTAACGAACGGTTTGTCCTTGCGGTTGCTCAGTTCATGAACCGCCCTGGCAAGCTTGTCCTTGCCCGTACCGCTCTCGCCGGTGATCAGCACGGTTATATCGGTGGGTGCAACCTTTTCCAGCATGCTCACCACAGATTCCATGCGCGGTGAATGATAAACCAGCTGCCCGTGGCGTTTCAGCTGACGCAGCTCCCGGACTTCCTGACGCAGGCGCTGGCTTTCACGCAGCTTTTCCTCTTTCCAGCGTGACGCCAGCAGCGCCCGGTCGAGCAACATGCCGATCTGACTCGCCAGGGCATCGAGAAATACCAGGTCCGATGTATCCAGGCGCAGGGTATCTTCCATACCGTCCAGATAAAGAATACCGAGACAGTCGCTGCGGGACAGCAGGGGAATCGCGTAGGCGATATCGCCTTCGCCCAGGCTGTCTGCAGACAGATGCAGCACCTGTATCTGCCGGTGCGCATCCGCTTCGTCGATGAGTTGCTGCTTTTCATCGGAAAGCAGCAGCGTGTTTTCATCGGGAGCGCCGGCCTCGGGAACAGCAACGCTACGGCTTACCGCCAGCGATTGCCGCGGCTTTCCCTCTTCATTCAGAAACAGGGCAACCTGCTGAGGTTTGACCGTTTCGGCAATACGTCTGACCAGCTCCTGGGCAATGATCTCAGTCTCGGCTGAGGAGGAAATGACGGTGATGGTCTCCCACAGCAATTGCATGTTGCGGTAGTCCTTTTCCGTATCGGCGGTAAAAATGCCGCTGAGCCTGTCCAGATGACCGATACCCGCTTCCATGGTTTCCGGATCCCAGATGACCGTACACGCACCACCGGAAAGCTTGGCTGCATTGAGTGCCTGATCCGTGCGGCGCAACAGTCTCAGTGACCCGAAGGTCTGGTCACCCCAGACGTCCGAGGCATCGTGCACCGCTCCCCCGACACTGAAAGACAGACGCGTGGCTCCCGCCGTATAAGCTGCCTTTTCCAGAGACAGGCGCAGCTTTTCCGCCACCCTGTCGATGGCCAGTCGCGTCGCCCCGGGGATTACCACGGCAAAAATTGCGCTGCCATAGCGGAACACATGGTCTGTCTGCCGGAGTCCGGCCGACAGTTCTGACGCAATTTCTCGCAGAACCCTGTCTCCCCCCCGTTTTCCCAGGCGGTGGTTGACCATGCCAAAATCGTCGGGATTGATTAGCAGCAGACCCAGCGCCAGGTTTTCACGAATGCTCTTTCCGTGTTCATGATTGAGAAAGGCCTGAAATTCCACCCGGCCTGGCAGATGGGTAACGCTGTCCAGCGGCAACAGCGACTGCTGATGGATTTCCCATGCCATTTTACCGCCAAGCGCTATGTTCCAGAAAAACCAGTCTTCGGAAGACCGGGGAGCCTGAAGAGTGAAACCACCCTGCTTCCCGGTAAACTTTTCGATACCGGGAAAGGAGGCTTCTTGTAAAAATCTGCGTTCTAAGAACGCAGACTTGGCTTTTGCCCCCTATAAGGGGGCTTTGATGCCAGCCTTCTGAGAAGGCTGGCTGGTGAGTTATCCCATTTCATTGATTACTTGCCCAA
>NZ_JBHNMF010000465.1:0-2633 GCF_048562965.1 Thiolapillus sp.
AATCATGGGCCATCAGGAAGGGTGGTAATTAGCTATACTTATGGCATATTAACCAGAATTATGACAGCGGCCTTGCTAAACTTTTTCCGATGAAGTCCGGTGAAAACGGTGAAACTTCAGCTATTTATAGACGGTAACTATTTAGGAGAAAATTATGTCTAAACTACCAAATACCCTGGGCGACGAATTTCAAACCACCGATTTCGCCGATGGGTATGAGCGACACTTGACAGCGCTGACCTTGGTCGAGGACAAAAAAGACGACCCGGAGGTCATCCCCGTGGTTAAGGCGGCCGAAAAGCCGATTGCTGATCTGAAATGATCGGGGATCTCCTGGTCGCATCGTGGCTCGGAGGCGCGTATTTACCCTCTGGCGGATTCTTGTATCCTGACCGGATGTACCAGGCTGACCAGGCACGATACGCCCGCACGGATCCCCTCAGGGCGTCTGCCAGCCTCTACGCGTATGCGTCCGATCCCCTCGGCGATCCCGATTATTCGGGCGACGCCCCTGTCGGTGTGGGGGCTAGCACAGCGGTGAACGTCGCAGCGCTTTACCGGGCAGATTCAGTAGCCGAGGACCTTGTCACACTGTCGACCATCAGTGAGGCGACACTGGAGCGCTCAGAGGTCACACGATCGACAGCGGCGGCTGCCCGTGTGACGGCATCCACCCGCCAGATGCCATCCCCTCTGGCACGGCGGTATATGCCGGATGATTCCGTGCGTTTTGATGCCGAAGCGGCTGTGCGGGTCGAGAATTTGCTGAGCGGACTGCCAAATCGGGTCACGGTGAGTGATCATTTTCTGCGCCAGTACGTAGGTCACGAGCCCATTGATTCGGCGGCGGCGCAAATGGACGATCTACCCGACGGGGATCGGGAGGGTCGTAATCGCATCCTGCGTCGTACGTATAATGGCCATCCTCCCCTGGCGAGACAAGACGCCATTCTGCTGGCGAGCCTGGGCGGTCAGCCATTACCCACATCCGACAAAATCGGGTTACAGATGCCAGGGGATAGTTGGCGACGACGGGCAGAGCGGGGGGCGGAAAATGGAGAGGCTATCGTGCGCAATTACAAATCCACTTGGCTTGTTGCCGGCACATCTCTGGTCGGCGCGTCGATCGTGATCGGCGCAGGCTATATCATTATGCGCTCGTTCGGGCTGTTCTGATCCGACATGACCGCTCAGTTGCTGAGCGCCGCATGGCTGGGCGCATTGTTCACCCAGCAAATCACCCTGATGCCGGATCTGGCGTATCCCATCCGGCGTTTTTGCGCGTTGATCCGGCGCATCAGCATACACCTACACGTCCGGTAACCCGTTGGCCTATCCGGATCACTCGGGCGCCGCCATCGACACTGAGGCACCATCGACACCGCGTTACCCGAGCATCTGGAACACGATGGCACCCGAGTACGGCGACGGTCCTGAGTCGGTGCTGGGCATGCGCAGCGGGGTGTCGACAGTGTACTCAGGGGCTCGGCGGGGAGCACACAGGGAACGATCCGCATTGGCGGTGAATCGATGCTCTCCAACGTGGGGGGTAAATTTTATCGGGCTCTGGCTGGCTATCCCGATGCGGCAAGCCGAGCAGATTTCAAAAATTACTACAGCCGCCTTTACGCGCACGGCGCATTGGACGATCCGGCTTATCCCTACGAGCTCAACGCCAACGAACCGCGACTGGGAGAGCCTTGGGGTGGCGAATTGCCGTATAAAGGCAGGCCGTTGCCGGCCTATGTTCCGGAGCCCCGTATCCACCCCCGCCGCCCCAAGCGTGTCTTCTGCCTCGTGATAGATTTTGGGACATCCCAGTCCCCAAAATCGACTCGGCCTTTGACAACCTATTTGTGCCCCAGCCGTCCTGGCCACCCAGCACTACGCAACAACTTTGCAAGCTCGTTGCTGCTCCGTACTTGGCTCCCAATGACTGGACGCCGCGTTTGGATGCCTACTTTGCTTCCCCTCTGGCGCTATGCGCACGACGGGTAAGCAGTGCGGCGTCGCGGCTACTGGGGACTACCAGCCTTCGCTTCGCTCTCCATGGCTGGCAGCGAAGGAAACGGGCAAAGCCGCCCAGTCGGACAAATGGATGTGGGTCATCCGGGGTGGCCCACCGGATCAGCCTGTTGTGCGCTGCCACTACGATCCTTCACGCAGTGAGGAGGTGCCCTTGCGGCTGCTCGATGGCTTCGAAGGCGTTCTCCAGACCGACGGCTATGCCGGCTACAACCGGGTATGTCGGGAAAACACCATCACCCGCATCGGCTGCTGGGACCCTGCCCGGCGCAAGTTCGTCGAAGCCGGCAAAGCCGCGCCAACGAATAAAGAAAGACACAAAGGTTAGCAAGGCGGACGCGGCCATTGGCAAGATCCGCAAGCTCTATGCCATCGAGAAACGCATCAAGGATCTGCCTGCGGCAGAAAAGACCCAACAACGTCAGCAGCTGGCGCAACCGGTACTCGATGACCTCAAGGCCTGGCTGGAGAAAAACAGCACCCGGGCGCCTAGCCCGCATCGCTCACCGATCCCCTGGTTCCGGCGTTTTTGGGCGCCGGGACGTGGCCAAGATAGACCGATAGCCCATTTCTCGTGCCAAGGTACTCGCCGAGAGAAGTAATTCTCG
>NZ_JBHNMF010000466.1:0-2630 GCF_048562965.1 Thiolapillus sp.
GAGGAGATGGCCCATCGAGCCGTCTACCGTGTATTGCCTGATCGCTTCCCTGATCGCCAGGTCCTGTATCGTGGTAGAGAACTCCGATAGCGTTCTGGCCCCGCTTTCGTGCATGCTCACGATGGCGTGTCCGATTTCGTTTCGCTGCGCCGGCGTCGTCTCTACGCCGTTGAGCTTCAGGATCGTGTCGATCCACTCCATCGACCAGGCTCTGTCCCCTTTTGTTTCCAGAAACTGCAAGGGGCAGAACGCCAGCGTTTCGCCATCGGCCGCCACGTCAAAGTGTTTCCCGCCTGTTGCCTTGGTCAGCGCGTACATCGAATTGCCTTTGTCGAAGGCATACACCGACATCCCTTCATAGCGCTTGAGCTGCGTCTCCAATATGGCCAGCAGTGTCGATTTACCCGCGCCGGTTGGTCCGAAGATCGCTGTATGCCCAAGGTCGCGCACATGCAGGTTTAATCGGAACGGCGTGGAACCGTGCGTGACACAGTGCATCAGTGCTGGCGCCATCGGCGGATAGAACGGACAAGGCGCGTTCTCCTCGCCGGTCCATATCGCGCTGGTCGGCAGCAGGTCGGCGAGATTCATGGTGTTGAGAATCGGCCTGCGGACATTCTCCACGCCATGCCCCGGCAAACTGCCGAAAAACGCTTCCAGCGTGTTGATCGATTCAACACGCGATACGAATCCTTGCGCCTCTATCGCCTTGGTGATCATCGTCGCCGACCGATTCAGCCGGCCCCGATCCTCGTCCATCAGGACGACGACGCTGGTGTAATACCCCGCCGCGACCATTCGACTATTAATCTCCGCCAGCGCCGCATCTGCGTCGTTGACCATGTTCAGCGCGTCCTGGTCGATTCTTCCGGAATTCGTGTTGAACACCTGGTCGAAGAAGCCGCGCACTTTCTGTTTCCACTTACCGCGAAACTTTTCCAGGTGCTTAACGGCTTCATGGGTATCCAGGAAGATGAAGCGCGTAGACCAGCGATATTCGCAAGGCAGCTCCGCCAGCGCACTCAATATCCCTGGCGTCGATTCCAACGGAAAGCCCTCGATGGCCACCGTCTGCACGAACTTCTTGCCGATCCTGGGCACTACCCCGCCCCACATCTCCTTTCCGCCGATCAGGCTGTCGATGTACATCGGGTTCGAGGGCAGCATGATCGGCTGGTCGGTGCCGCTGATACAGAAGTTCAGCCACGAAAGAAAATCATCGAACGTGACGTTTCGGCCATTCTCATGCACCACCTTATGACCCTTGAGCCGGGTCATGTTCAGCACGGTGGAGAGCCGTGTTTCCACGTTCCTGATCTCGCGCTTGAACTGATCGATCAAGCCTTTTGTCTGCGCCTTGCGGCTTGTCTTCGGCGCATCGTCCTCGAACATCAGTTCCACGAATTTGCGTTGTGCCAGTAGCGGCGGGAACCAGGTGAGCGTTACCACAAAGTAACCTTCATACATGGTTCCCATGCCCTCGAAATACCGCCGACGCTCTTCATCGATAGCCGCCGATACCCGATCCGGGAAATGGCTCAATCCGGGCTTGGAGTAATTGGGTGCCGGTCGCCTCACGGCATCGACATGTACCATCCAACCGCTCCCGAGTCCGGCCAGCGCCTGGTTGATTCGGTACGACACCATGTTGCGCTGCTCGTCCGTGCTGCTGGCGTTGTCATCACCGCGATAAATCCAGGCGGCCATGAACGAGCCGTTCTTGCCGACGATCACACCGTCGTCAACAACCGCCGCGTAATTCAGCAGGTCCGCCAGGCCCTCGTCCGTCGATCGATGCTTCTTCAGCCGGTTGCCGGCGTCCACCGACTGAATGCGCCCGAACAACAGCACCAACATGACGATGCCCATGCCAGATACGAGGTAGCTGATAGTCTGAATATTTATAATGTCCGTCATCTGTATCGCTTCCCTTGACCGCCCGTATTTACCCGCCACGGCGTACTCCGTGGCGGGTAGTAGGCTTTGTACAGTCGATGTCTCAAATAAACGTGCCGCATAGCCGGGTCGGCCTTGGCTATGACCCGAAGCCCGTACAGGGCTCCGAACCACAGCACAAGGCCGAACAGGGTTGCCCTGACTTCCTGCGCGCTGAATACCATCGCGAAGGCCATCAGGCCGGAGAACATGACCATCTCACGATCCCCGCCCATGAACAGGTTTTCCCGGTTGCCAGCTCTACGAATGGGGATCGCTCGCAAGGTCATTACTTGCGCGCCCCTTCCTTGACCAGCACGGCTTGCTCGGTCTGCGCTTCGCCTTGCGCTTGCGCCTGCTCAGGGCTGGCAATTACCGCGCCGCGACCGAAGAAGTTGCTCATCATGTTTTGCGCGCCAATGATCAGCGCCATGACCAGCACGATGAAAATGATCGTGCGAAAGAAGGCGTTGAGTTCGCCACCGAAGATCAGGATGCCGCCGGCGACGACAATGCCGATGATGGCCAGCGCGAATGCCACCGGCCCCGTGACCGACGCTTGCAGGTTGCTCAACCAGCTCTCATACGGCAGCGAGCCACCAGTACCCACCGAGGCATGCGCCTCGTTTGGTGCGATCATCATCATCGCCAGTACGGCAGCCAGGACGCCGAACATCGCCAGGTTGCGGTTCATA
>NZ_JBHNMF010000467.1:0-2630 GCF_048562965.1 Thiolapillus sp.
TAAGTAATTTATTGACCTGGAATCACCTGTATTGATGCCGGTTTGGTATAAAAGAAGGTTCCTATCCAAACGAGGCGCGTTAAAATACTGCCAATGCCACTCAATGCCAATGACTTATGGAATTTCAGACTCTTTCGTCCACTGTTGGAAATACGCCGCTGGTGGAACTGCAGCGATTGCCGGGAAAAACGGGCAACGTCCTGCTGGTAAAGCTGGAGGGAAACAATCCCGCAGGCTCTGTCAAAGACAGGCCTGCGCTCAAAATGATCGAGCAGGCCGAAAGACGTGGTGAGATCCGGGCCGGTGACACGCTGATAGAAGCAACCAGCGGCAATACAGGCATCGCGCTGTCCATGGTGGCGGCCATCAAAGGATACCGCCTGAAACTCATCATGCCGGACAACATGAGCATGGAACGCAAGGCTGCCATGGCAGCCTACGGTGCGGAACTGGTCCTGGTGAGCGAAGAGCAGGGCATGGAAGGCGCGCGGGATCTGGGTATGGATCTGCAATCCAGCGGGCAGGGAAAACTTCTCAACCAGTTCGACAACCCGGACAATCCCCTGGCGCACTACGAGGGAACGGGACCGGAGCTGTGGCGGGATACCGCAGGCAGAATCACCCATTTCGTCAGCGCCATGGGCACCACGGGCACCATCATGGGAGTGGCGAGATTTCTCAGGGAACAGCGCGATGACGTGCAGGTCATCGGCGTGCAGCCGGAGGAAGGGGCGCAAATCCCCGGGATACGCCGCTGGCCAAGGGAATACCTGCCGGCGATTTTTGATCCGTCACTGGTGGATAGAGAGATGGACGTGTCCCAGCAGGAAGCGGAAGACACCACCCGTGCGCTGGCGGAGAAGGAAGGTATCTTCTGCGGTATTTCTTCCGGCGGCGCCGTTGCAGCCATGCTGCGGCTCTCCCGTGAAGTAAGTAATGCCGTGCTGGTGGCCATCGTCTGCGACCGGGGAGACCGCTATCTTTCCACTGGTATTTTCGATCCGGAACATCGCTGACATGGGACGCAGAAGACGGAGGCAGAAACTGCCCCAGGAGCCAAGGGAAGCGCGGGTGGATTCCCTCAGCCACGATGGCCGTGGGGTGGCGAGAATCGATGGCAAGGCGACCTTCATTCATGGTACCCTGCCGAGCGAGCGGGTCATGTTCCGCTACACCGGCAAGCGCAAGAACCATGATGAAGGTGAAGTGGTGGAGGTGCTCGAGGCCAGTGAACAGCGTATGACGCCAGCCTGCCGTTATTTTGGCTTGTGTGGCGGGTGCAGTCTGCAGCACCTGGAAGCAGGGGCGCAGATCCGCTACAAGGAACAGACGCTGATGGATGCGTTCGCTCACATCGGCAAAATTTCCCCCGGGCGGGTTCTGCCACCCTTGACCGGTTCCTCTTCCTGGGGCTATCGCCGCAAAGCGCGTCTGGGCGTCAAGCATGTGCTGAAGAAAGGAAAGGTGCTGGTGGGGTTTCGTGAGCGCAGTGCCAGTTTTATCGCCGACATGGACAGCTGCGAGGTATTGCATCCGAAAATCGGTCATGCACTCGCTGACCTGTCCAGCCTGATAGAAAGCCTTTCCATTTCGACCCGGGTGCCCCAGATCGAAGTGGCTATGGATGACGAACGCTGTGTACTGATCTTCCGTATCCTGGAGCCTCTCACGGATGAGGACAGGGAAGCACTGCTGCATTTTGGCAGTGTCCGGGACTTCGTCATCTATATACAGGATGGCGGCCCGGATACCGTCAGGCCATTGGGCGAAGCAGCCGATCTGCACTACACTTTGCCAGATTACGGAGTGGAACTGCATTTTCAGCCGACAGATTTTACCCAGGTGAACAGCGGCATCAATCGCCAGATGATACGTCAGGCGCTGGGATTGCTGGAGCTGGAAAAGAAGGACCGGGTGCTGGATCTTTTCTGCGGAATCGGCAATTTCACCTTGCCCATGGCCACGAAGGCCGGACAGGTGACCGGCGTGGAAGGCGCCGAAGAACTGGTAGCGCGGGCCAGTGACAATGCCTCGCGAAACGGTCTGGAGAACGTCAGCTTCCATGTGGCCAACCTGTACGAATCCCTGGAACAGGAACCCTGGTTGCGCCAGACCTGCGACAAGGTGCTGCTGGACCCGCCGCGCAGTGGTGCTTTCGAGGTGCTGGCCCATCTGCCGCGCATGGGAGCGGAGCGCATCGTCTATGTGTCCTGTTATCCGGGCACACTGGCCAGGGATGCGGCAGAACTGGTCAACAACCTGGGTTACCGGCTGGTATCTGCCGGCGTGATGGACATGTTTCCTCATACCGCGCATGTCGAAAGCATCGCCCTGTTCGAGAAAACCTGATGGGAATCGAGATCGAAAGAAAATTTCTGCTGGCTTCGGATGCGTGGCGGAATGATGTGGAAAAATCCCTGAACATGCGCCAGGGCTACCTGAGCCATGATGCCCTGTCATCGGTGCGCATACGGGTCTACGGTGACCACGCGGATATCAACGTCAAGAGTACCCGGGATGGTATCCACCGGCTTGAATATGAATATCCCATCCCCCTGCCGGATGCGCAGGAGCTGTTGAGCAGGGTGGCCCACCGGCCTCTTATCGAAAAGACCCGGCATGTTCTTCAT
>NZ_JBHNMF010000468.1:0-2619 GCF_048562965.1 Thiolapillus sp.
TATCCGCGGCAATCCGCTTGTAACGGTCTGATATAGCCGATTTCGGTATGCCCAGCTCCAGGCGGTTGAGCGTGCTCGAAGCGGCCAGCGGGTTCCCCCGGTCCTGCTCGCGCACCCGCCGTTCCCCGGTCAGATCCCGCTTGCCCACCAGCAAGGCGAGAGTGCTGTCCTTGCGCAAATCATCGTGGTCGTTCAAGTCTTCGTAGCCCAGCGCCAGGCCATACACCCGCTGGGCCACCAGATCCCGCACACTGTGTTCGATGCTCTCGGGGTTGCGGTGATCGGTGAAGCAAGCGGCCAGGCGATCCAGCAGGCCGATACGCTGATCCACCTCGCGCAGCAGCAATCCGCCACCGTCCGAAGTGATTCGCCCGCCGTCAAAACGACCGATCACCTCGTGCCGACCCAGGGACTGAAATTCCAACTGTTCTGGTTTACACTCTGTATTCATAGGCTTCTTTGTTTTGTTGCTGGTAAGTGATTGGTAACCCTTATCTTTATGCAACAAAAAGAGGCCTATTTCCAGTGGGGCGGTGAAATTTCCGGGTTAGTTTTTATCCGTCACCGCCAGGTATACAGCAAATGGATCAGAAAACACGACTGCTGTTCGTCTACAATGCCGATTCCGGCGCGTTCAATACCCTCGCGGACATGGGACACAAACTTTTTTCGCCGCACACCTATTCCTGTTCATTGTGCACCTTAACCCATGGGGTTTTCAGGGAAAAGTCGCAATGGCGCGAGTTTGTGGCTTCGCTGCCGATAGCTTGCGACTTTCTGCATCGTGACGAGTTCCAAAAGAAATATCCCGAACGGCAGGACAGTTTTCCCGCCGTATTCCTGCTGAAAGGGGAAAAGATCACTCCCTGTCTGTCTGCCAGGCAGTTAGAATCCTGTCATGACATGCAGGGCCTGGAAACACTGATCCGCGGACACTGCATTGACCAAACAGAGGAACTTTTACAATGAAATGGCTACCCCTGCTGATTCTGATTTTTGTCGGTGCTGCTCAGGCCGGCGAGGTTTCATTCAAATACAACGGCATGACTCTGCGCACCAATCTTGAAAAAACCGACAATTGGCCCAAGGGCCCTGTGGTACTCATGACCCATGGCACGCTGGGACACAACCGGATGGAAATCATCTCCACACTGCAGGAATTGTTCAGGGAAAACGGCGTCAGCAGTCTGGCCATCAACCTCAGCCTGGGTCTGAATAACCGTAACAGCACGATGTATGACTGTGCTGTTCCCCATACCCACAAGCATACGGATGCTATCAGGGAAATAGCCGCCTGGGTGGAATGGCTGAAATTCGAAGACGTGAAGAATATCGTACTGCTGGGACATTCCCGCGGCGGAAACCAGACGGCATGGTATGTGGCGGCGGATATCGACCCCATCATCAGCAAGGTCATCCTGGTCGCTCCCCAGGTCTGGTCTGCCGACCATGCCGCCAAAGACTACGAAAAACGCTACGGGAAACCACTGCAACCCGTTTTGGACAAAGCACTCTCGCTGGTGAAGGCGGGAAAGGGAAAGCAGTTTCTCAAACATACCGACTTTATCTACTGCAAGGATACTACGGTCACAGCAGAAGCATTCGTCAATTACTATCAGCCCGACAAGCGAATGGACACACCTCACCTGCTGGCAAAAATAAAGCGGCCGGTACTGTTGTTTGTCGGTACCAAGGACAAGGTTGTCAAAGGTTTGCTGAAAAAACTGGAAAAACTGCCCGTATCTGGCAACCTGACCGTTGAAGTCATGGAGGGCGCCGACCACTTTTTCCGTGATCTTTATGCGGAGGATCTTGTCGATCGCGCGGTTGAGTTTATCCGGAAATAGCTGTTCGAAAAAAAGCTGTCCGGCATGACGTAAGACGCTTTTGGCCTCTGGGATGAGAGAGCGCCTTCACGGCCACTTACCACTCCACCATAAAAATCTGGAGTGATGCCGACGAATGGCACTCTCTGTATCACCCCTCTTTGTCTTCCCCGCAAACCTGTGTCCTTTTTGTTTCCCTTATCCCCTAAACGAAAAGGAAATGCCAGCAACTGTGAACCAGGCCTGATTTTTCGTCCCCGTACAGCAGTTCCGGGAACCAACTCACAATCCCCGTGTCTCTATTTCCAACCCGTACACAATCAGGTCATTCCAGACCTAACATAATTCCAGACAATGCCCCTGTTGAGACCTGCCTTGATGGCAGGTCTGTTCATTTCAAATTTAGGAGTACTCCGATATGCTCAGAAAACCTGTTGTACTGATGCTGACAATCCTCTCAGGCACCTCCGCTATGGCAATCGAAATACCCGGCAGGGGTGGTACATTTTTTGATTCGCCTGAGCGCTTCAACCGCTACTACACGGATCCCCAGTACAGCCCTGCAAAAACCTATTATGTCAGTTCAAACGGTAGTGGCGACGGCAGTGCCGGCAATCCAATGTCAGTCGACGATGCCTTTGCCCAGATTGCTGCCGGTGAGGAAATTCGCTTTCGCCCCGGTCAGTATGAGAGCTGCTGGCAATTGTGTTAATGGCCATCTATTCTGACCCACCTACGGCCAACAATTTTGACCCACCCTGAGGGGCATTCCGGGCCATAGGGCCGTACGCTT
>NZ_JBHNMF010000469.1:0-2611 GCF_048562965.1 Thiolapillus sp.
CGAGAGAGCCTGAATGGGCTTGTCGTCCTTCACCAGCTCCAGACCACTGATATCCGGCAGGGGTACGGGTTCTTTTTGCACCACAAACTCTTCCAGTGAACCACTGGCGGCAGGTGCTGCCTGTAAATCCCCGGTGTCGATGTCTGCTTCAGCTGGGGGCTTGTCGCCGGGGACGGGGCCGATAGGAGCGAGTTCCAGGTTGGGTTCAGGCCGGGGGGACTGTGCCACGGTATCGTTTTCCACTTCGCGTGGTTCGGTATTGAGTTCGGCGCCAATGGGCGCGAGCTTCAGGCCTGAAGGCGGTTCCGGTTGTGTTGCAGTGGATTTGCCCGCCGGGGCAACCGGAGGCTTCTGACCCGCGGGAACGATCTGTACCGCCGCGCCTGCCTTGCGGAAGACCTCGCGGAAATGTCCCGCCTGCTCCACATTCAGGTCTTTCTTGATGCGCCTGGTCTGACCCGAGAACAGGGTATCCAGCCTGGCGCCGGAAAGCCTGGACAGTTTGCCGACCGCTGCTTTGACTTCCTGGCTATCCCGGCCTTCCAGCACTTCACCGGAAAAATAGATATCGAACCTGTTTTGCACCTGAATTCACCACAATCACATTTGCATAGCCTGCTCGAATGCTAGCACAATGTTTTTTCGAATCCGGTGTTATTGGGGTATTCTGCCGCCCAGGTCATGTTTTTGACGGGGTTGCAGCGGGAACTGCAACCCCATCGACATATTTTTATTAACCTGGCATCAGAGGGTTTTCTTCACCACGAATGCACCGCGGATGTCGCCTTCCTTGAAACCCCGTGCCCGGTCTGAGGGGTACAGTGATTTCAGACGCATGACGACTTCAGGTTTGACGTTATCACCACCATGACAGTTCAGGCAGACTTTGCCCGTGGGGATGGCTTTCATGTAACGGAACACCTTTTTGCCGTTCTCTTCGACCACGTCGGAATAGTCCAGGGTTTTTGGATCGGCGCCGGCAGCTTTTTTCGCCTCGAACTCTTCCATGACCTTGCGCTCCCAGGGCAGGGGGCTGTTGGCAGTGGCGCGGGGCTTGAGGCTGGTGCGGGCGATGGTCCAGCCGCTGCTGGCGCTCACGCTGTCGGTTATCTTGGGTGCCTTGTCATTGCAGACGCTGATGGCATTCACCGGGCCACCTTCTTTCATTGCCTTTTTCAGCTCGCCCTTAAGCTGGGTGGCAAATTGCTTGATGACCTTGCGGGCTTCCATGACGTTTTCCTGTTCACCAGCCATGGCGGGCAGGGCGATACCTGCCGCAAGTATCGTGGAAATCAGAATCCTAGTTTTCATTTGCTTCTCTCCTCGTTGTGAAACTTAAAGTTCGTAAAGGAAACTCCAAATTGAATCAGACTTTCCGAAAAAACGGTATTTTGCCCAGTATCCGGAGTGGCTTCATTAACAAATGTCAGTCGAAAGCCAATTATCCTACAAAATTGCTTGGTTTTTGCAGTTTGGCAGGATCTGAGAAAATCTTCCATGGGTTTTACCCGTCGGTCATTGCAAATGAACGCACCTCCATGCGCACCATGCAGTGGGCCAATAAGTTTTGGTTTGTTTTCCTGACCGGGGTCAAGGTGACGGCTTGTTGCTGCTTCTTTCAGGCGCTATGCTTTGCGACTATGTCCGCAAGGAACCAAGAATCATGCAACTGATCGTTGTCACCCGTACCTCCGGGCTGCTGGCCTCGATTTTCAGCCTGTCCCTGAGCATTCCTCTGCTGGTGGGGCTCTGGTACGGTGAAGATGTGAGCAGCAATTTTGCATTGCCCATGGCAGTCACCCTGATTCTGGGTATCCTGCTGTGGTTTCCGGGACGACGGAACTCGTTGCGTATCAGCCGCAGGGATGGTTTTCTGATCGTTGCCATGTTCTGGGGACTGCTGAGCCTCATGGGCGCCTGGCCGTTGTTCATGGCCTTGAACATCAGTCCGCTGGAAGCCCTGTTCGAGTCGGCATCTGCCATTACCACGACCGGCGCCACCATACTGACCGGGCTGGATGCATTACCGCGCTCCGTGCTGTTTTTCCGCCAGGAACTGCAGTGGATGGGGGGCATGGGCCTGATCGTGCTGGGTATCGCTGTGCTGCCCATGCTGGGTATCGGCGGCATGCAGCTGTATCGGGCGGAAGCGCCAGGTCCTATGAAAGAAGAGAAAATGACCCCGCGGCTGGCGAGTACAGCGCGGGCGCTGTGGCTGATCTATCTTTCTCTTACCGCCGCCTGTGCGTTTGCCTACTGGCTGTTTGGCATGGAGCCTTTCGATGCCATCGCCCACAGCCTGTCCACCGTTTCCACCGGCGGATTCTCGACCCATGATGACAGTCTTTCCTGGTTCCACAGCAGCCAGATCGAAGGTGTCGCCATCCTTTTCATGCTGCTTGCTTCCCTGAACTTCGGTGTTCATTACTATGCCATCTACCGGCGAAAGCCCCTGCACTACTGGGAAGACATCGAAGCCCGCTCATTTCTGATTCTGGTGCTGGTGATAGTCGTGGTTGTGGGCTTGATGTTGCGCCTGGAAGGCAGTTATCACACCCTGCCGCCCAGTCTGCGGGATGCCAGTTTCGAGGTGGTGTCGGTGATCACCAGC
>NZ_JBHNMF010000470.1:0-2605 GCF_048562965.1 Thiolapillus sp.
GATTAATTAAAAGCTCTAAATCCGACTGGAATGCCTTTGAGACCTCCTGGGACTTCGCCAGCCTTCCGCTGTTGAACCCCGATTACAGGCAGACAACCCTAAAGGCCACCTACCAGAAACTCCGTGCCCACTGGCAGGCTATGACCCTAGAGATGCAGCGTCTGGAGGAAGAAAACAACCGCATCTTCATCGATGCCTATGGCCTCCAGGATGAGCTAACACCCGAGGTACCGCTCAACGAAATCACCCTGACCTGTAACCCGCACTACCGTTACAACGGCGACAAGAGTGAGGATGAACTGGAAGCGCTGCTGCTTTTCGACACCATGAAGGAGTTTATCTCCTACGCCGTGGGCTGCATGTTTGGGCGCTATGCGCTGGACAAGCCGGGGCTGATTCTGGCCAACCAGGGCGAGACCATTGATGACTACCTGAAGCAGATCCCAGAACCCTCCTTCCGTGCGGACGACGATAATGTGATTCCGATGCTCGACGGCAACTGGTTCACCGATGACATCACGGAACGTTTCTACAAGTTCCTGCGCGTGACATTTGGTGAAGAGCATTACGAGGAAAACCTTGAATTTATCGAGCAGGCCATTGGCAAGAACATCCGCAAGTACTTCCTCAAGGATTTCTATGCGGATCATGTGAAACGCTATAAAAAGCGTCCGATCTACTGGCTGTTCAGCAGCCCCAAAGGCAGTTTCAACGCACTCATCTATATGCACCGCTACCGTCCTGATACCGTCAGCGTGGTGCTCAATGATTACCTGCGCGAGTTCCGCGCCAAGCTTGCCTCCCGTAAGGATCACCTGGAAGCCGTCAGTATCAGTGCCAGTGCCAGCAAGGGTGAAAAGACCCGGGCACTGAAAGAGATCGAAAAACTGAAAAAAATCATTCTCGAGCTAGAGGACTACGAAAGAGATGTACTCTACTCACTGGCCACCCAGCAAGTGGAAATCGACCTCGATGATGGCGTGAAGGTGAACTACAAGAAATTTGGCAAGGCGCTGAAGAAGGTGGTGGGGTTGAGCGCCAAATGAAAGGGATGGCGACACATCGGCAGGGGCATTTTCTGTGAAGCATTACATCCCGCCATGCAGTATCACCCCCGAAATGCTCTCGCTGGTGGCTTCTATTGCCGAGGCCGTCGGGCGAATGCAGGCTACGGGCATGGCTTTGCGGTTACGCAGGGTCAATCGCGTTCGCACCATTCAAGGCTCCCTGGCTATCGAGGGCAATACTCTGAATGAACAGCAGATTACCGCCATACTCGAAGGAAAACGGGTGGCTGCCCCGCCTCGTGAGATTCGGGAAGTACAAAATGCCCTGGCGGTGTACGAAAAGTTACCAGAATGGAATCCACTGCAGGAAAGGGATCTGCTGGCAGCGCATGCCCTGTTGATGAAGGATCTGCTGGATTCAGCCGGATCCTACCGCCAGCGGGGTGTTGGCGTGATGGGACAAAACGAAGTCGTACACATAGCGCCACCGGCAAACCGCGTGCCCGAGTTGATGGGCAATCTTTTCCAGTGGTTGAAACAAACTGATTTTCATCCCCTGGTTGCCAGCTCTATTTTCCATTACGAATTTGAGTTCATCCATCCATTCGAGGATGGTAATGGCCGAATGGGGCGTTTCTGGCAATCTTTGTTGCTGTACCAATGGAGTCCGGTATTCGAGCATCTGCCCATCGAGAGCATGATCTTCGCACATCAGCAGGACTATTATGACGCCCTCAATCAAAGCACTCAGGCGGGGGATTCGGCGCCATTTCTCCGTTTCATGCTGCAAACTATCAAGGCGACGCAGGATACTACCCCCCAAGACAGCCCCCAACTCACCCCCCAAGTCGAGGCTTTGCTGGGCGTATTACAAGGCGAAATGAGTCGCAGTGATTTGATGGCGGCTTTGGGGCTGTCTGACCGCAAATCCTTCCGTGAACGCTACTTGCAACCTGCGCTGCAAGCAGGATTGATCGAAATGACCATCCCTGACAAGCCGAATAGCCGTTTGCAAAAATACCGGCTTGTGCAAAGGTAGGGTATGCAATGAGCGGCGTGTCATTTTCCATACATGACTTGGGGATAGCCTATCGTAAGGCTAAGGTTGATTTTTATTACTCGTCACTCAGTTCACTACTATCCATTGCAGATTACGAAGAGAAGCTCTTGGATAATCTGAGATCCTTACAGACGAGACTTGATAGCGATGATGAATACTGGATCAGAGAAGAAGGGTTCCTCGGTAATTGGACATTGGTTCCCAAATCCATCGACCTGCCTGAAAGTAACTCAAGTAAGGGTAGCCTGATATTTTCTTCACCTGCTGAAGCATGGGAGCATGCTTGTGCGTCACTCGGAGAACGAGATGGAAAAGAGAAGGCCAAGGCCGAGTTCCGACTCATGGCCCATGTCAGTCTTGATTTTCATGTGTTGTCGGCACTATGGATGCTCAAGGTTGGTTGCCAATACGATCGGAACCTGACGGCATCGTCTTATGGAAACCGTCTGCGCCGTGGTGAAGATGGTGAGATTAACCCACTTTCACTGGGTTCCTTAAAACCCTATCTCAAACCATTCAGGGACTGGCGTGACAATGG
>NZ_JBHNMF010000471.1:0-2597 GCF_048562965.1 Thiolapillus sp.
TCCCGGCGTGCCTTGCGCCAGAGGGAAAACAAAGTAGGCCTCCGAACGCGGCGTCCAGTCATTGGGAGCCAAGTACGGAGCAGCAACGAGCTTGCGAAGTTGTTGCGTAGTGCTTGGTGATCAGGACGGCTGGGGCACCAATAGGTTGTCAAAGGCCGAGTCGATTTTGGGGACTGGGATGTCCCAAAATCTTTCACGAGGCCGAAGACACGCTTGTTGTTTTTCAAGCGAAAGAAACAAAATAAACAAGAATATTACCAAGTACTAATTTATCCGCCATATTAGTCGGCTCTAATATTCATTGCTCCAAAAAATTGGGAAACTTCAGTTGCTGGACCACAGTTCAAGGGGTTTCTCATTCTGATCCTGATGGGCGCCGCTGTTCTCGCGGGGGTGATCGGCGATATCAAGGATGCGCTGGTCATACTGTTCGTGGTGATCATCAATGCGCTGCTGGGGTTCTATCAGGAGTTCCGTGCCGAGAAGTCTTTGGCAGCGCTGAAGAAAATCCTTTCCCTGGAAGCCGAAGTCCGCCGCGAGGGTAAAACACGCCTGCTGCCCGCCGAACAGCTGGTCGTGGGTGATATCGTGCTGCTCAATGCCGGTGACCGCATCCCGGCCGATGGCCGTTTGCTGGTTGCATTTAACCTCGAGGTGGATGAATCCTCCCTGACGGGAGAATCTCACACCGTGGGAAAGTTTCCGGACGCACTCGGTTCGATGCAGATCCCCCTGGCCGAGCGGGTCAATATGCTCTACATGGGCACCAGTGTTACCCGCGGCAGGGCTGAGATGCTCGTGACAGCCACGGGCATGGCAACCGAGATGGGGAAGCTGTCCGGTGTTTTGGCAGAAGCGGAAGAGGGGCCTACGCCATTGCAGGTCCAGCTGGACAGCCTGGGAAAACGGCTTGCCCTCATTGCCTGTGTTGTCGTGGTCATCATGCTGGTTGCCGGGCTGCTCAGAGGAGAACCCTGGCTGACCATGGTGATGACAGCTGTTGCCCTGGCGGTGGCCGCCATTCCTGAAGGCTTGCCCGCGGTGGTAACGGTTACGCTCGCGCTCGGTCTGCACCGGTTGGCCAAACACAAGGCCATTGTCAAAAAGCTGGCCGCGGTGGAAACGCTGGGCTGTACCACGGTTATCTGTACTGACAAGACAGGCACGCTTACTGTCAACCAAATGACCGCCCGGGCCCTCTATGCCTGTGCGCATCTTTTTGAGGTAGAAGGCCAGGGCTATTCCACACGCGGGCGGATCGTCCTGGATGACAGTTTCAAACTCTCTGATCTTGATGCGGTGTTGCGGTGCTTCAGCCTTTGCAACGATACCCATCTGCGAAGTGGAAAAGTTGTCGGTGATCCGATGGAGGCAGCATTGCTGGTTCTGGCAACCAAGGGCAATCTGGATCCACAGAATCTGCGGGAATCCATGCCGCGCATTGCAGAAATTCCTTTTGATGCTGCGCACAAATACATGGCGACCTTTCATTTGGTGGAAGGGCGGGTGCAGGTCTTTGTAAAAGGTGCGCCTGATGTGCTCATCGAGCTGTGTACAGGCTGGCGCGACTGCGAACGGGAAGCGCTGCCGGAAGCCGACTGGAAAGCTGTTTTCACGGCGCACAATGAGCTGCTCGCCAAAAAGGGTTTGCGCGTGCTGGCAGGCGCCAGCCGCAGCTTGTCTGTAAAGGAGTTTGACCCGGCAGGTGATCTGTTTGTGTACATGGAGGGGTTGTGCTTCGAAGGACTGGTTGGATTGATGGATCCACCGCGACCTGAAGTGCGTGATGCTATTGGTCTCTGTCATGAGGCTGGTATAGCCGTGAAGATGATTACCGGTGATCAGAAAGTAACGGCAGCTGCGATAGCTGCGGAGCTGGGTATCAGCGGTGATGTTTTGACCGGTTCTGAACTTGAAGCCCTGGATGATGAACAGCTTGCGGAGCGTATCGATGCGCTGGGCGTTTTTGCGCGTGCCACACCGCAACAGAAAGTGCGCATCGTGCGCGCGCTGAAGAGTCGTGAGCACGTTGTCGCCATGACTGGAGATGGGGTGAATGATGCGCCGGCACTGAAGCATGCCGATATAGGAGTTGCCATGGGGGTCAACGGCACAGACGTCACACGGGAAGCTGCCACCATGGTTCTTACCGACGACAATTTTGCCACCATCGTGCGTGCTGTCAGGGAAGGGCGCACCATTTATGACAATATCGTCAAGTTCGTTCGCTTTCAGTTGTCGACGAATATCGGTGCGTTGCTGGCGGTGTTCACTGCCCCTTTTCTGGGATTACCCCTGCCTTTCAGTCCCATTCAACTGCTGTGGGTCAATATCATCATGGATGGTCCTCCTGCCATGGCTTTGGGTGCAGACCCGTCACAACCGGGCGTCATGGATGTGCCGCCGCGCGCGAGGGATGAACGTATTCTGTCCCTGCGGCGAATAGGGAATCTTACGGTTTACGGGATTACCATGGTAGCGGGGACTCTGGGTATTCTGTTCTGGGGGATGCAGCACCGGAGTGAACAACAGGCGTTGACCCTGGCTTTCACCACCTTTGTGCTGTTTCAGGTTTTCAACGCATTCAATGCGCGGGC
>NZ_JBHNMF010000472.1:0-2578 GCF_048562965.1 Thiolapillus sp.
CAAAAAGATTTCGGGCGGGGGTGTCCGGTCGGCGACGGGGCTCCTGGCGGCGCTGTCCCGTGCCTCGGGCAACCCAATTCTCGTCACCGACGAAATTGCCCGTGAGGCCGCCACCAGGGGCGGCTATTCAGGCCCCTGGCCTCCGGAGGCGAGGGCGCGGCCAGGGGCCGCCGAAATTGCCCGCCAAGCGGTCCGCAAGCGGCGGGACATTCTGGCACGTCACGCGCGGCCTGGCGAAACGAGGGAGGACGTGGAGCAGCGCTTGGCGCGTGATTCGCGAATATAATCCGATTTTTCACATATATTTGTTGATATTGTGTGAATATGCGGGTATTTTGAGCGCATGCTACGAAAATATCGATTCAAGAATTTTTTTTCCTTCCTGGAAGAGACTGAGGTTTCCCTAACCGTTTCCTCGCACGTTCCTGATGCCTACAGCATCGCAAAGGACGATAGAGGTCAACGGGTTTCCAAGGTCTTGGCTGTATTGGGCGCCAATGCCAGTGGCAAAACCAATGTGCTGAAACCCGTCGTTTTCGTGCATTGGTTCGTCAGCCACTCATTCCAGTTGCAGCCCGATGCGCCTATTCCGCTTCAGCCTCATGCCGAGGCCATGGATCAGCCTTCAGAATTTGAAACGGAGTTTTGCCTGGATGATGAGGTATGGCGTTACCGGGTGGTGTTGACCACCAAACGGGTACTGGAAGAATCGTTGCATCGTAAAACCAGCAGCCAGTTTAGCTATGTGTTCGTGCGAAAGTGGTCGCAGGCGTCGAAAGGCTACGAGTTCAAGCAGAAAAAGGATTTTGGCTTGAAGGCGGCCGAGGTCATTGATGCTCGGCAGAATGCTTCTGTGCTGTCCATCGCGGCTCAATATGGTGTTGATATAGCCACAAAACTGGGGCATTTTGAAATCGCCTCCAATATTGATTTTGCTGGCCGCATGGTGAATGACAGCAATTATATTGGCCGCCTTGGCGCTTACTATCACAAGAACCCTGACCATAGAAAACACATGGAAGCATTGTTGCGTCGCTGGGATTTGGGTTTTCATGGCGTGGAATTTGAAGAAGTGATCCCCAATCCGGAAAAACCGGAAGAAAAAGCCATCATGATGTATGGCGTCCACAAAGGCAGAACTGGCCCATTCAGGTTAGGATTCCGTCAAGAGTCCAGTGGTACAGTCGCGCTGTTCTCGTTGTTGGCCAAGTTGCTACCCGTGTTGCGAAAAGGCGGCATGGCGATCATCGATGAACTGGAATCAGACCTTCATCCACTCATGTTGGAGCCCGTGTTGGATCTGTTTTTCAATGAGAGAACCAATCCGCACAACGCTCAGCTGTTGTTTACCTGCCATGCCGCGGAAGTGCTCAAGCATTTGCATAAATGCCAAGTATTGCTGGTGGAAAAGAATGCCCATTGCGAAAGCGAAGCATGGCGTCTCGACAGCGTTAAGGGTGTGCGGGTTGATGATAACCTGTATGCCAAATATCTGGCTGGCGCCTATTCGGCAGTGCCGGAGTTTCATTGATGGCACGAAGACGCCGGCGAACCAGGCGCACCATTCTTCTGGTTGTCGAGGGCTATACTGATAAGGATTTTGTTCAACACCTCAAAGACCTGTACCACAGACGGGAATGCGGGTTTCGGGTTATTTTGAAAAATGCCAAAGGCAAGGGAAGCAACAACGTCATCGATACCGCCTATGGCGAAAATCGCCAGGGCGGATATGACGATGTTGTGGTTTTCTACGACCACGATGTGCCTTTGACCCCCAAATCGAAGCGACATTGTAGTGGCTTTCATTCATTTGTCGCCAATCCCTGTCTGGAAGGCTTGCTGCTGGAGATCTTGGAGCAAACCGTTGCCGGCACCTGCGAAGAAAACAAAAGGCGATACGCTCAGTTCGCTTCTCGCAAGAATTACGCTGAATTGTTTCCCCACGAGCTTCTGGAAAGGCGGCGAAGTTCGGTACCGCTGCTTGATGATCTACTGAGGCTTTTGGAGGAAGGTAAGATTGTTCGTCGTTAGCCAGGAGCGTCCTAGCCTTCGTTGCTACAGACCATTTTCCAGCAACCCTATTTCTTCCGGCGTCAGATCGAAAACCGCATAAACAGCACGATTCAACGCCTCTTCCCTGGCCGAAAGCTCGCGGGCCAACTCTGCCACCTGCTGCCGGGATGATTGCAGGTAATCCTGCCAGTCGTTGCGCTCGGCCAGGGGAATGGAGGTCTTGAAGGCCTTTTTGATTTCTTTCTGGAAAGTGTCGAAATCCAGTTCCCACCAGGATTTGAGCTTATTGGTCAGCTTGGCTTCTCGATCTGGCGGGCACAGATCGGGAATCCGGCGGGTGATGTTCTGCTGGAGCTGGTAGCGTTGCTCGGCCAGGGCTTGGCATTGTTGGGCAATCTCGGCTATAGATTCTTTTTGCGTGGAAGCTGCTTCAGGAATTGGAATGCGCATGATGTTCTGCGCAAACATCCGATAGAAGCCACCGCGAACAGAGTCTGAAATACCGGTAAGAAAAAACCATACAGCCTTTGAATTGAGCAAACCAGCGATGAAATCATCTCCCCCT